>JAVBYK010000058.1 GCA_030824095.1 bacterium | reverse complement strand
GGCGAGCTGAGCAACATCGCCGAGTGCCCGCTGCCCTCGGCCTACGCATCTGGCGAGTGTGATGTGCTGCTGCGCGCCGACGACATCGTGCACGACGACAACGCCGCGGTCAAAGCCGAGATCCTGCGCAAGGCGTTTCGCGGCTCCGAGTTTCTGTACACGCTGCGCCTGGCCGGTGGCCAGATCGTGCAAGCCCATGTGCCCAGCCACCACGACCACCGCATCGGCGAGTGGATCGGCATCCGCCCCGAGGTGGACCACGTGGTGACGTTCAAGCGCGAGGGCTAGCCCCTCAGACGTCCGATGGTCTCGCGCAGGTCGGCCGCCCAGGCGCGACGGTCCCGGCCCTGCGCCAGTTCGGGATCACCAAAATGCACCACTGCCTGCACATTGTCGGCACACAGCGTGCGCCACAGTGACTGCCACAGGGTGTCGTCACCCACATAACAGGGGGCAAAGCTGATCTGCCCGGTGGTGGCATCGGCAAACTGCAGCGCCACCGGCTGTACCGGCGCCTCGGCCGAGATGGCGGCCTGCAACAGATTGGCGTGGAAGGGCAACAGCGTGGAGCCATCGCCGGTCGTGCCCTCGGGGAAAATGCCCAGCACGTCGCCATCGCGCAGGCACTGCGCCATCTGGTGCACCACGCGCATCGCGTCGCGGCGTGACTCGCGGGTGATGTAGAGCGTGCCGGCGGCGTTGGCCAGCGTGGACACCAGCGGCCAGCGCGCCACCTCGTCCTTGGAGACAAAGCGGCAGTGGCGCGCGGCATGCACCACCACGATGTCCAGCCAGGAGATGTGGTTGGCGGCCAGCAGCATCGGACCGGTTGCCGGCGGCTGGCCCTTTACTATTAATTTAATAGCTAGATACCCAAGCATTTCGAGGGCCCAGCCCTGAACGCGTGCATGGCGCTGGTCCGGCGACAGGCGTGGGAAGACCAGCACGATGGTCAGCAACCCGGCCACGATGTGCCAAACCACCCGCAGCAGGCGCCAGCCGGCGCGCAGGCGGTTCATGCCTGCGGTGCGCTCACGCGCGGTAGGCGAGCTGCCCGCCCACCAGCGTGGCGCGCACACGCGCCGGCAACTCGTAGCCACCGAATGGCGTGTGCTGACCCTGGCTGCGCAGGGCCGATGGCTCCACCACCCAGGCAGCGGCGGGATCAAACACACAGATGTCGGCAACACCGCCCACAACCAGGCGCCCGGCGCTGGCAGCCAGCGACCCCAGGGCAGAACCGACCACCCCAGCCGGCTGGCTGGTGATCACACCCAGCGCCTTGGCCAAGGGCACACCGCTGTCCTGCGCCCATTTGCACGTCAGGCTGAGCAGCAATTCCAGCCCGGTGGCGCCGGGCTCGGCCTGGGCAAAGGGCAGCGCCTTGGCGTCTTCGTCCACCGGGGTGTGGTCGGAGACCAGGGCGTCAATCGTGCCGTCAGCCAGACCAGCGCGCAGGGCGTCGCGGTCGCGCTGCTGGCGCAGCGGCGGGTTCAGACGCATGCGACTGTCAAAGTAGCCAATGTCCACATCGGTCAGGTGCAGGGAGTTGATGCTGACGTCGCAGGTGATGGGCAGTCCTTCCGCCTTGGCCTGGCGGACCAGGGCCACGCCGGCCGCACTGCTGATGCGGCACAGGTGCACCCGTGACTGCGTGGAGCGCACCAGTTCGAAGATGGTGTGCAGGGCAATCGTCTCGGCGGCCACCGGCACGCCCGACAGGCCCATGCGCGTGGCCAGCGGCCCGCTGGCGGCCACGCCCTTGCCCAGGTGCAGCTCCTGCGGGCGCAACCACACGGTGTAGCCAAAGGTGGCGGCGTATTGCAGCGCGCGCTGCATGACCTGGGTATTGGCCAGGGGCACTTCGGCCTGGCTGAAACCGATGCAACCGGCTTGCGTCAGGTGCAGCATTTCAGTCAGCACCTCGCCCTCCAGGTTGCGGGTCAGCGCACCCAGCGGGAACAGGCGCGCCAGCTTCAACTGCTCGGCGCGATGGCGCAGCATTTCAACCAGACCGGCCTCGTCCAGCACCGGCTCGGTGTCCGGCGGGCAGACCACGCTGGTCACACCGCCAGCCACGGCCGCAGCCATCTCGGAGGCCAGCATGCCTTCGTGCTCATGCCCCGGCTCGCGCAGGCGCACCGCCAGATCAACCAGACCGGGCATGACGATGCAGCCGGCGGCGTCGATGGTGGCGTCGGGCTTGAAATCAGGCGCTATATCTTTGATAGCTACAACCGTAGCATCCACGAGGGCTACATCGGCTTTTTCATCAAAGCCACTGGCGGGATCGATGACCCGGCCGCCTTGGATCAGTGTTTTCATACGCGTGTGCTCCGGGGATCAGCTTCATTACCGGCGACGATGCTCATGACGGCCATGCGCACGGCGATACCAAAGGTCACCTGCGGCAGGATCACGCTCTGCTGGCCGTCCACCACGGCGGAGTCGATCTCGACCCCGCGGTTGATCGGGCCGGGGTGCATGACGATGGCGTCCGGTTTGGCCAGTTGCAGTTTCTCGGGCGTCAGGCCAAAGCTCTTGAAATACTCGTGCATGGAGGGCAGCAGCGCGCCGCTCATGCGCTCGTTCTGCAGTCGCAACATGATGACCACGTCGCAGTCCTTGATGCCTTCCTCCAGGGTGTGGCAGACCCGCACGCCCATTTGTGCCATGTCGGAGGGCACCAGGGTCTTGGGGCCGACCACGCGCACCTCGGCCGCGCCCAGCGTGGTGAGCGCGTGGATGTCAGACCGCGCCACACGGGAGTGCAGTACGTCGCCGACGATGGCCACGGTGAGGTTGGAAAAGTCCTTTTTGTAGTGCCGGATCGTGAACATGTCCAACAGACCCTGCGTGGGGTGGGCGTGGCGGCCGTCACCGGCGTTGATCACGTGCACGTGGGGGGCCACATGCTGGGCGATCAGGTAGGGCGCGCCGGACTCGCTGTGGCGCACGACAAACATGTCGGCAGCCATGGCTGAGAGATTCGCAATGGTGTCCAGCAGCGACTCGCCCTTGGATGCCGAGGAACGCGCAATGTCGAGGTTGATGACGTCGGCCGACAGGCGCTTGGCCGCGATCTCGAAGGTGGTGCGGGTGCGGGTGCTGTTCTCGAAGAACAGGTTGAAGACGCTCTTGCCGCGCAGCAATGGGACCTTTTTCACCTCGCGGTCATTGACCGAAACGAAGTTGGCCGCCGTGTCCAGGATGTGCGTCAGGATGCTCTTGGGCAGTCCTTCGACGGACAGCAGGTGCACCAGTTCACCGTGTTGGTTGAGTTGGGGGTTGCGTTTGTAGAGCATGGTCATCGTGCCTTCACGTCGAAACTGAACACACCGGATTCACTGCGCGCCAAGGCCAAGGATTGGTCGCTCGCCAGCGCGACACGCGCGGCCGCAAAGTCGGCCTGCACTGGCAGCTCCCGCCCGCCACGGTCCACCAGCACGGCCAGCTTCACGCTGGCCGGGCGGCCGTAGTCAAACAGTTCGTTGATGACGGCGCGCAGGGTGCGCCCGGTGAACAGCACGTCGTCCAGGATCAGGATGTCGGCGCCGTTCACATCAAACGGCAGTACCGTTTGCCCGCCGCTGGAGAGTCCACGCTGGGCAAAATCGTCGCGGTGCATGGCGGAAGAAATCTTGCCGGCCTGGCCGCTCAGGTTCATGTCCTTTTGCAGGCGCTCGGCCAGCCAGGCGCCGCCCGAGGTGATGCCCACCAGGCGGGTATTCGCGCCACTGATTTGTTGCACGCCCCGCAACAACTCGCGGTACAGCGCCTCCGCATCAAGCAATAGCGCCCCCACGCTCGGCGCTACGCGTTCTTCGCTGCCCCCCGAGGGGGCGCTCCCGCCTTGGGACGGCCCGGCGGCGCTCGTTAATTTGCTCACGGCAAACTCCTTAAAAACTGTTCCAGAATGATGCAGGCCGAGGCGGCATCGGCATCCGTGGCGCCACTGGCCAGGGCCTCGGTCGTGCTGTAGCGCTCGTCGACCTCGAACACCGGCAATGCAAAGCGGCCATGCAACTGGCGGCCAAACTTCTTGGCACGGGCCGTGTTTTCGTGTGCTGCGCCGTCCGGGTGGTAGGGCACGCCAATCACCAGGGCGTCGGGCTGCCATTCCTTGATGTGCTTCTCGATCAGGGCAAAACGCGCATCGCCTTCGGCACGTACCGTCCCAACCGACTGCGCCGAGCGCATCAGGCGGTTGCCGACCGCAACGCCGGTGCGTTTGAGTCCGAAATCGATGGCCAGAAAGGTATT
>JAVBYK010000060.1 GCA_030824095.1 bacterium | reverse complement strand
GTGCCCGATATCTGGGCCTGGCTGGGGATTGCCGTCATTGCGGCCAGTGGCGTGGCCAATGCGATGCTGTCGGTGCATGAGGCCGGCAAGCGCGTTTAAAGCACCCGACCCCGCAGCTTTTTCACTTCTCCCCGCGAGGTCTTGCTGTCCAGCCGCCTGCGTTGCGAGCTCTTGGACGGCTTGGTCGCCTTGCGCGGCTTGGGTGGCACGGCCACACTGTCCACCAGCGCCTGCAGGCGGGCGATGGCCTCCAGCAGGTTCTGCTCCTGGCTGCGGCTGGTTTGGGCCTTGATGACCAGCACGCCGTCCGCGGTGATACGCTGATCGTTCAACGCCAGCAGGCGTTGCTTGATGTCGTCGGGCAGGCTGGACGCGGGAATGTTGTAGCGCAGGTGGACGGCACTGGAGACCTTGTTGACGTTTTGCCCGCCCGCACCTTGGGCGCGAATGGCGGTCCATTCGATGTCGTCTTCGTTCAGCGGTATCAGGGGTTCGGGCACAGCTCAGACCAACTGAAACAACTGCACACCGTTGCGCCCCTTGGCCTTGGCCTGGTACATGGCGTTGTCGGCATTGCGGGCCAGTTCGAGTTCGTCCGTGCCATGCTCCGGGTAAATGGCCACGCCGATGCTGGACGAGACTATGGCGCACTGGCGCCCATTCAGATCAAAGGGTTCGCTAAGGGTCTGGCGGATTTTCTCGGCCAGTGCCAATGCAAAGTGCGCGTCCTCAATACCGGGCATGACGACTACAAATTCGTCGCCGCCCATGCGCGCCACCGTATCGGATTTGCGTACACAGGCCTGAAGCCGCTGCGCCGCAGCCTGCAGCAGCAAATCACCCACCGAGTGCCCCAGTGAATCGTTGACTGACTTGAAATGGTCCAAGTCCACGAAGAAGACTGCCAGACGAGTCTGGTTGCAGCGTGCATCTGCAATGGCGCGCTGCAAGCGGTCGGAAAACAGCGCGCGGTTGGGTAAATCGGTCAGGGGGTCGTGCTGGGACATGCGGGCCAGTTGTTCTTCCATGCATTTGCGGTCGGTGATGTCCTTGGAAATGCAAATGACAGAAACGGCTTTGCCGCTGCCATCCAGAACCGGCTTTACCGTGGTAACAAAAAAACGGTCGCCGTCGGGACGCGGAACCCGCACTTCGATGACTTTGGTTTGTCCGTTTTCAAACACCCACTTGACCACCGCAAAGCGCTGGTCAGCCTCGTCCTGGGGGAAAACATCCCAGATTTTGTGCCCGATGATGTCGAGGCGATTGCGCCCAACCCCGCTGGCAAATACATGGTTCACATAGCGGTATCGCCCGTCGGGGAAAAAGGCAAAAATGGGGTCACTGGATTCGTCCAGCAGCACCCGGTGCTCTTCCTCGATGGCCTGCAGCGCTTCCAATTGCTGCACCAGCTCTGCTTTGGTAAGTTGCCTATAGCGTGAGGGTGTCATGGCCGGGAACTCCTGTCAGTGCGGATTCCCAGTGTATCGGTTCGGCCTGCGACGTCATCAGTGAAATCACCGTCACATACGCCGCTACGGCGACCTCCAGCACCAGGTCGTTCAGGCCGCCCTACTCCGCAAGGGCGAGATGCTGGGCTAGCGCGACCACACTGCGTATATCCAGCTTGATGAATGCGGAGCGAACGTGGGAGCGCACCGTTTCCAATGAACGGCCCAGCCTTTCAGCCACTTCCCGCTGTGTCAGTCCATTTGCTAACAGCTTTGCGACCAGCAATTCCCGTGGGCTGAGCTGGTCTACCGGAACGCGTGGACGTGCCTTGAGGTAGAGCAGTCCGTGTTCCATCCGCGCCTTCACTGCCACATGTTCACCGATCACGGTGTTCTGGTCGCGCAACAGGACTCTCAGCAACGCGGGCGGGAGCACATCCGAATTTCTCGTGACCCAGTCGCGCTGAATCAGCTCCAAGAACCCTGCGTCAACATGGTAATAGTAGCCACGTGGATCGGCGATAGCAACCGTCCACTTCTCCCTTGCCGTGTCACCCAGGAGTCTGTCGAGATGCAGTTTCCGGTTGATGGCCAGTGCCTGCATCAAATGGGGCGCGAGAATCGAGAAGAACTGGGTCTCTTCGGGGGTGCAGACTTGGGTGGGGTCTTTGCGGTAAAGCGAAATCCATTGCGCGAACTTGGTCAGGGGATTGATGTCACAGGAAATCCAGAAATGTTCGTGACCGAACTCCGCGCACAGCTGGCGCATGCCAGCGCGGGCGGGCGTTTGGAAAAGCGCTTCTGCGTTGAAAGCAAGTGTGGCGTTGGGCACTTGGGTGACCATCACTGCTGCTTCATCCTGGTGTTTGACCTTGTCATAGGCAATCAGCATTTCGGGCGGCGAGTTATGCAGGTGGATGCTGTGGATGTCGATGCCAGGCTCCCGCATCACGCCGTGCCCCCACATCGATGAATCAAACGATAGCGTTGCACGTAACGCAGAGAGAACCCGGTCCTGGAACTCGGACACCGGTTGCTCCTGCGCGTCGCGGTAAATGCTCAGCAGCAGGTTGCTGTAGTTTGCAAGCATCGCCATGTAAAAGCTCTCCCCTTTTTCTGCGCACATTCTAGGGGGACCCGAGTGCTGCGTGTGATCGCAATTGCGCCAAATTCACCCTTTTGGGGGATAGGAGCAGCGGCCCGATATCGCTAATCTCCCGTTGACGCCTGCCAAGACATCTTGGACGGCTGAATTTGAGTCAAAAGCGTTCAAATGAGGGAGGTATGGGCATGATGATGAAACCGCGACTGGCACTGGCCGCAGCAATAGGGGCGTTGGCGCTATCAGGATGTGGAGGAGGGGATTCTGACAATGACAGTTCCCCCACTGCCTCCAGTGGGTCGAGCAGCAGCTCTTCTGGTGCGGCCTGCAACTATCCAGACAAAATTACGGCTTCCGAGCGCGCCCAGGCGAACGCCTGTGGCATACAGGTGTCTGCCAACTACGGGCAGGCCGACTCGGCTCTGGCGAGCGTCATTGCCGCCTGTCAGAAGGGAGAAAAGGCGAAGGCCGATGCCTACTACGCCGGGACCTACACGGACATGGTCAACTACGCGCGCAAGGCCAGTGCGGCATTGAGTTGTGGAACCAGCACGGCGCCGACCTTGCCCAACACCTCATCGCAGACCTATTACAACTTCTGCGCCAAGAGCACTGCAACTGCAGGCCGGATTACGTGGTCGGGCAGTTGCTGGGGACCCGTGAAGCAGGGGGATGGCGGATGCGGGAGCGGGGGCTACACCTATATCCAGCAGTACAGCAGTTCCAGTTCGTGCACCACCAATGGGCAGGCGTGGGTGAATTCCCGCTAGGCAACGAACCGCACAGATCTAATGAAAATCGTGCGAGGCTTGGCGGTGTTGGCAGCGGTATCGCTGGCCGCCTATTCAGGGCTACATACAGTTGTGCAGGAGGCTGCACCAGAAGCCATTGCCGAGCATGGAGGCGATTTGCGCAAACCGCTGGCAGATGGTATGTCAGACCGTCAGGCGCCGATGACACCGCGCGGCGCGACGGAACTTGCTCGTCCGGGCGTTCCGAGAGGTGCTGAGCCCCACGCCTCCTTGCATGAGGCATGGCTGGTGGCGCACGGATTTTCACCGGGCGCTGCACGGCAGCGCCTGTTTGGGTTGTTGAATGGACGCACCGATTTGCCTGGAGGGACGCAGAGCAAACTCTCGATGCTTCCGTCAGCCCACGCTGTATCCGATGGCAGCTCAAGGCGTCCCGCCTGGTCGGCGCACGAGCGGTACGTGCATGCAACGCTGGCGCCTGAATTGGCTGCGGCGGAAGATTCGGTGATTCTGCGGTGGCGCCGATTGGACGATGGTGCTGTCATTGAGTTGTCCGTCCAGTCAGTGGATGTCAACTCCAAGGGTCCACTGGATGTCTGGATGTATCACCGCGAGGATTGGCCCCCAGGGACCTATCGACTCGAGGTTATTTCCGCCAACCCGCGGCTGGAGCTCCTTGCAGCGGGCGAGTTCGATATCGTTCCAAATGGAATCGAGACCACTGCGTTCGCCTACCCGGTCGGCTTGGATTCAACGCATTAACCCGATGCGAGCGTTTGGGGACGCGCGTTGTGCACGATCAACACCTGCGCCGCGTAGTAGGTCGCCAGAATCCACAGTGACGACAACTCCACCGGTGTGACGAACTTGTTGATGGCAATCAGGGAGTCGCTGACCATGAAGATGCAGGCGCCCAGCGCCACGCGCCATGCGGCGGTATCGCCCAGTACTGTGGCGCGACC
>JAVBYK010000397.1 GCA_030824095.1 bacterium | reverse complement strand
GCGCTGAACATGACGGTGACCTTGTACTTCTCGACCAGGCTCCACCAGATGCCGCCGTCCGGGCGGATCGGCAGGCCTTCGTACATGATGGTGGCCATGCCGGCGATCAGCGGGCCATATATAATGTAGCTGTGACCCACCACCCAGCCAATATCGCTGGTGGAGAAGTAGGTTTCGCCTGGGTTGCCGCAGTAAATGTGCTTCATGGAAGCGGCCAGCGCCACGCAATAGCCGCCGGTGTCGCGCTGCACGCCCTTGGGCTTGCCGGTGGTGCCGCTGGTGTACAGCGTGTAGCTCGGGTGGGTGGAGTCCAGCCACTCGCAGGGCACCACGGTGTTGAGGTTCTTCTCGCGCAGCGTGGCCCAGAAATGGTCGCGGCCCGCCACGATATTCATCGTAGCCAGCTTGCGGTCAGCCAACAGCACGGCATCGGGTTTGTGGCTGGACTGGACAATCGCCTCGTCGAGCAAGGGCTTGTATTCCACCACCTTGCCGCCGCGCGAGCCGCCGTCCGAGCTGACGATCACCTTCGGGCTGGAGTCTTCGATGCGCGACGCCAGCGCCCCCGAAGCGAAACCTCCGAACACCACCGAGTGGATGGCACCGATGCGCGCGCAGGCCAGCATCGCGAACGCGGCTTCGGCGATCATGGGCATGTAGATCAGCACGCGATCACCCTTTTGCACGCCCAGGTCCTTCAGAGAGGCAGCCATGCGCTGTACTTCGGCATGCAGTTCGGCAAAGGAGTAGGACCGCTCGGTGTTGGTTTCGGTGGAAACCGCAATCAGCGCAGCCTGGTTGGCCCGGTCCTTGAGGTGGCGATCCACCGCGTTGTGGCACAGATTGGTGGTGCCGCCAACAAACCAGCGCGCGAACGGCGGGTTGCTGTAATCGCAGACCTGCTGCGGCTGCGTTTGCCAGTCGATGGCCTTAGCCTCTTCAGCCCAAAAACCGTCCCGGTCATCAATGGAGCGGCGGTAGAAATCTGCGTAAGCGGTCATGGTGTGTCCCTCGGTGCCGTTGAAACTGAATTCATAATTATGAATACACAGCTTGCAAGCACCTGACTGACACAAGTCAATTCCCGGCAACGCTCAGTCGCCGGCCGACTCCAAACCCCTATTTGATCAGGGCTTGTACCGCTGCGAAGTCCGGGTGCTCGGCGCTGCGAATCCATTCAAACGCGACCATCTCGGTGGTCACCAGCTCGACGCCGGCTCCGGCCAGACGATCAAAGGCCGCGTCCCGGTTGCGTTCAGTGCGCGAACTGCAGGCATCGGTCACGACCCATACGTCGAACTCGTCTTCCAGCAGGTCCAGTGCGGTCTGCAACAGGCACACATGGGCTTCGCAGCCCGCCAGCACGATCGTGCCGCGCTCGGGCCCGGCCGGGCCTTTTTGCAAATGCTTGGGCAGGCTGCGCGCATTGCCCTGCACCGGCTTGGGTGGAGGACGCAGCCATTCGCCCAGGCCCTCTTCCACCGCGCTGAACTGCATCTTGGACAGCACGCGGGCGTTGGCGTGCTTGAGGGCGGTCTCAAGTTCGGGGACGCTGCCCCCCAGGCCGGAGGGGTTCTGCTCGGTGGCGAACACCGGCACCCGCAGCAGTGCAGCCATCTGCGTCAGCCGCACGGCATTGGCCAGGGCGGTGGCGCCATCCAGCAGAGCCGGCATCAGGCGCACCTGGTAATCCACCAGCACCAGCTGGGATTCGTCAACATCTAGCAGCATGAAATCCCCAGTAGGTGGTGCAAATGGTCGGTTCTTGCTTCAATACGCTGCATCAGCGGGTCGCAGCAGCGGCCGTCGCCTCGTCCAGCGCCTTGCAGGACGGCGAGCACACGGCCTGCGACTTGCCCAGCACCTTCTTGGTGGTCATCAGCGAGCGAGCGCGGTGCTTGCCGCACAGGAAACATGACATGGTCGCACCGCCAAAAGACGCTGCAGCCATGAATGGAGATCCCGAAACCTTGGATTTGTAACGCAGTCCGTCCGGCAGGACGGTTGTTTTCGGTTCAGCTTTTGCCATAGTACATACCCTCATTAGCCTGGCTTGACGCCGTGAACACCACGGGTTAAGCTCGTTAGATGCGAATTATCCTCGTTCTGGCCATGCTTTTGATGGCAAATGTGGCACTTGCTGATCCGGCACCCCAACCAGACGAAATCAACCGCCTCCTGGCTGACCGTGGTTTACTGGCCCGAATTGGCGATGTCAGCGGCAAAGTGGAGGCGAAAGCCTCCGAGTTGGTGCTCAACGCCATGACCTTTCTGGGCGTGCCCTACAAGCGCGGCGGCACCAGTGCAGAAACCGGTTTTGACTGCAGTGGTTTCGTGCGTGCCATCTACGAGCAAACGGCAGGCCTGGTCCTGCCACGCAAGGCCAGCGAGCAGGCCGCCACCTCCCAAAAAATCGACCGTTCGGACCTGCAGCCGGGTGATCTGGTGTTTTTCAATACCATGCGTCGCGCCTTCAGCCACGTCGGCATCTACATCGGTGATGGCAAGTTCATCCACTCCCCCAAGCCGGGCGCTGAGGTGCGGGTGGAAAGCCTGTCCCTGAGCTACTGGGCACGCCGCTTCGATGGTGCCCGCCGCGTGCCGGTGGACACGGCCGCTTCCGACACCCCCTAGTTCTGCCCATCTTGCGCCCTCCTCTGCTTGCAGTTTCGGCGTGCGTGCGCCATGCTTTCGCTCTGGGCACGCTGGCCTGCGTGTCTGCTCTGGCCCAACAAGACCTGCCTGCGCCTCAACCCACTCCAAAAGCTGCCGAAAAACCGGCGAGTCCACCCAACGCTACCTTAAACCGCGTGGAAGTCACCAGCACGGCCAGCGATACCGACCTGCGCCGGGCCTCAACCGCTTCCAAGATCATCATTGGCAAGGAAGAGATTGAGCGCTATGGCGACAACTCCGTCAGCGAGGTGCTCAAGCGCCTGCCCGGTGTCACCACCGGTGGCCGCCCTGGCCGTGGCGGCGATGTGCGCATGCGCGGCATGGGCGGCGGCTACACCCAACTGCTGGTCAACGGCGAGCGCATGCCGCCCGGCTTTTCGCTGGACAGTCTGCCGCCAGACCAGGTGGAGCGCATCGAAGTAATGCGTGCGCCCACCGCCGAATACGGCGCACGCGCAGTGGCAGGCACCATCAACATCGTGCTGAAGGAAGCACTGAAAAAGACCCTCAACGAAGTCAAGCTGGGTGTGACCGGCGAGGATGGCCGGCACTCCCCCAGCGCATCCTGGACGCGCAATGACAAGCTGGGCGAAACGGTGGCCTACACCGTGACCCTGTCGGTGAACCGCAGCGACAGCCTGGACAAGAGCGACACCCGCACGCGCTGGTTCGACCTGCCAAGCGGGCGCCAGGAGTTGGACCAGCATGAAACCAGCTTCAGCACCAGCCTGCGCAACAGCGTGCACCTCAATGGCCGACTCCAGATGGGTCTGGGCCGGGGCGAATCTCTGACCGTGATGCCGTTTTTGGTGCTCTCCAAGGGAAACTCTTTCACACAGAGCCACCTGGAACAAGCGCCGGGCGGGGTCGTTACCCAGCCCTATGCCAGTTACACCAACGAAGGCGATGGCCGTTACACCAATATGCGTACCAACGCACAGTGGCAAAAAAACCTGGGGGATGGCACCCGATTGGAATTGCGCTACGGTGTGGGCGCCAGCACGTTTGAGAGCCATGGCTTGCGCCAGGAGTGGGATACCCACGGCGCACAAACCCGCACGGTTGATGACCAATCCACCACCCGGGAGAATGGCTGGACTCTGACCGGCAAGGTCTCGCAACAACTGGAAAGCGAACACAGCCTGGTCAGCGGCATGGAGCTGGACAGCAGCAGGCGCAACCAGAGCCGCACGACACTGCAAAACGGCCTGCCCATACTGACCGAGTTTGGCGACGATTTGAATGCCTCGTCCCTGCGCATGGCGGCCTACATCCAGGATGAATGGAGCCCCAGCAAGCAGCTATCTGCCTACGCCGGTCTGCGCTGGGAAGGCATTGAAACCACCAGCGACAGCAATGCTTACCAGGTCAGCAACCAGAGCGGCGTGCTGACGCCGCTGCTGCACGCCACCTGGCGGCCCGACGAAAAAAGCCGCAACCAGTGGCGCACCAGCCTGACCCGCAGCTACAAATCGGCGACCCTGCAGGAGTTGATCGCACGGCCCGCCATCTCCCAGCGCTACCCAACTGGCAGCAACGAGGTGGGTAGCCCGGACCGTGCCGGCAACCCCAACCTGGCGCCCGAACTGGCGCG
>JAVBYK010000356.1 GCA_030824095.1 bacterium | reverse complement strand
GGGCCACGCTGTACACATCGAACAGCGTGCCATAGGCGTCAAACAGCACCGCCTGCGGCGCGGTCGCGTGCACGGTCACGGATCGGCTTTTGGCCGGCGCGGACGCAGCAGTGGCAGGGATTTTGGACATGCCTCTACTGTATTACATACTTGGCTACCGATTAATTGGCTATTATTGAATGTATTCGTGATTTTTATGTGGGTAATTAATCTGGGCGCTAGGGCCTGTCCAGCCAAGGTCAATGAAGCTTAGCGCAGGCATATTGAGGAGAATGAGTGCCATGAAAGACCACGTAGAACTGATTGCCAACGGATGGGGCATGCCCCTAATGCCGAAGACGAATGCTGAGCCCTTGCTGGATGCCGTCCTGCAGGGACGCGAGACCTTGCAGTTGGAAACCAAGCGTGTCTCCGGGAAAATGGTTGGCAAAGCGTTGCAGACAATTTGTGCGTTTGCCAACGCCCATGGCGGATGGTTGATGTTGGGGGTCGAGGATTTCGACAAAGCCATAGGGCGCGATCGGCTCTACGGAATTCAGGAGAATCCGGCTGCACTGGATGAACTGCTGCGCAAGATACGGACACAGTTCACACCACCCGTTTTGGGAATACAGCCCTGGTTCTTGATGACCGAACTGCGCGATGGCAAGGAGGACCAGTTGATCGTCATACAGGTGCCTCCGAGTGACAAGGTGCACTCGATCATTGACGGGGGTACCTGGACGCGATTGCCCGCCAGCAATCGGGAAATGATTGCCAGTGAGATCACGGATCTGTCATACCGACGCGGTGTTCACAGTGCAGAGAGTGAACCGGTCGATGTCGACTTTGATTTGCTGGATACAGTAGTTTGGCGTCTGTTTGCACAAGGCCGGGGGGTGACGACTACGAGTTTGGCCGATCAGCTCTATCGCGTTGGACTGGCGAAAAAGGTCAACGGCGCAATCAAACCCTTGCGCGCTGCGGTGCTGCTGTTTGCAGATCATCCTGGCGCCTTGCTGGCCGCTATGGGCACCCGCGCCGATGTCCGGGTGTTTCATTACAAGGGTACCGTTGAACTAGCGGGCGATGTGCCCAACCTGAAAAAGCCGCCAAAAACACTTTCTGGGCCGATTTATCAGTTGATTTCCCAAGTGGATGCCTATGTGCAAATGGAGTTGGCACAAGGGTTGACGCTGGCTGCATCGGGGTTTCAGACCGTGCATCGCTACCCGGTGCGTGTGATCAAGGAGGCAATAACCAATGCGCTGATTCATCGTGATTACCGTCTCAACCGTGATGTGCAGATACGCATCTTCGACAACCGAATCGAAGTCATCAGCCCAGGCCTTTTCCCTGGGCGCATCACGGCAGCCACGGTGCACAAGATGGGCTCTTTTGCCCGTAACCCATTGATTGCGAGCAATTTGCGTGAATTTCCAGTTCCACCAAATGTGGATGCGGGAGAGGGTGTACGGATGATGTTCAGCCTGATGCGCGCTGGCAATCTGTACCCACCGCAATACCGTGAAGTACGTGATCAGGCACAGGAGGCGATTGTTGTAACGCTGCTCAATGAAGAGCGTCCACCAATGTGGGAGCAGGTCAGTGACTGGATGGACCGTAACGGGCCTATCAACAACGGTGCGCTGTGCAGGATTGCTGGTCTGGACACGCTGAAAGCGTCAAAGCTGTTGCAGAGGTGGGTGTTGCAGGGACTTCTTGTCAGCGATGACACGCGAGGCAAACGCAACACGGTTTACCGAAAGCCGAATCAGGTTGACGCTGATTTACTGCAGGGGATGCCCTCGGATGAGGGCTTGTAGTTCGACATGTTAAGTCCGTTTCATTATCGAGTAAGCTGGATAATGAAATCTAGAGAGCAAAAAAACTATTTAAAACCAAAGACTTAGGTTGTACTCCATTATCCTTTTGCCCAATTGAGTACCTTGGCCCATGCACAGAAAATTTTGGACTTTGGCTCCGCTCGCTTTCTAGGTGGCCCCTCAAATTGGCCACAAGTACGGCTCCTTCCATTCTCTTCTCATGTAGGTCCTGAATATGCCAGCAGCCACTTTTGAATCGACTTCATCCAAACTCCTGCCGCTCGCCGGCATCCGCGTCGTCGAGTTCACCCACATGGTCATGGGCCCGACCTGCGGCATGGTGCTGGGCGACTTGGGGGCGGAGGTCATCAAGGTTGAGCCTTTGAGCGGCGACAACACGCGCAAGCTGTTGGGCAGCGGCGCGGGCTTTTACCCGCTGTTCAATCGCAACAAGAAGAGCATTGCGGTGGACATGAAGAGTGCGCAGGGCCGCGAAGTGGTGTTGAAGCTGGTTGCCACCGCCGACGTGGTGAGCGAAAACTTCAAAACCGAGACCATGCAGAAGCTGGGGCTGGACTACGCCAGTCTGTCCAAGCTCGACCCGCGTTTGATCTATGTGAGCCACAAGGGCTTTCTGCCTGGCCCCTACGACCACCGCACGGCGCTGGACGAAGTGGTGCAGATGATGGGCGGCCTGGCCTACATGACCGGGCGCCCCGGCGACCCGCTGCGCGCCGGCTCCAGCGTCAACGACATCATGGGTGGCATCTTTGGCGCGGTCGGCGCCATGGCCGCGCTGATGCAGCGCGGCCAGACTGGCAAGGGGCAGGAGGTGCAAAGCGCGCTGTTCGAGAACAACATCTTCCTGGTGGCCCAGCACATGCTGCAGTTTGCCGTGACCGGCAAGGCCGCCGCGCCCATGCCCGAGCGCATCTCGCCCTGGGGCATTTACGACGTCTTTAAGGTGAAAGGGGAGGAGCAGATCTTCCTGGCCGTGGTCGGCGATGGCCAGTGGAAGACCTTTTGCGAGGCCTTTGGCTATGCCGACCTGGCCGCGGACGAACGTATCGCCACCAATAACGGCCGGGTGCTGGCGCGCGAGTGGCTGATCCCGCTGTTGCGCGAGCGCCTGGCCGCCCACAGCTCCGCGGCGCTGACCACGGTGTTTGAGCAGCACGGCCTGCCGTTTGCGCCCATCACCGACCCGCAATACCTGTTTGACGACCCGCACCTCAACGCCACCGGCGGCCTGGCGCCTATGGAGCTGCCCGACGGGCGCCCGACCAAGGTGCCGCTGCTGCCGCTGGCGCTGGACGGCCGACGCCTGGGGCTGCGCCTGGATCCACCCAAGCTGGGCGAGCACACCGATGTGCTGTTGCGCTCACTGGGCTACAGCGCCGAGCAGGTGGTCGGACTGCATGCTGACGGTGTCGTACTATGAAAATAGTAGCATGTTTCGCATATTCCACGAGGGCTAGAAGGCTGAGTGGCCAAGCGTTTTGCGCAGGTAAAGGAGGAGCCCGCACAGCGGGCGGGGGACACGGAGCAAAACGCTTGGCCACCCAGCCCGCCGCGGAATGACATGGACAAGCTCAAGCAGCTGGAAACCTTTGTCTCGGTGGCCACCCGCGGCAGCCTGACCGCCGCTGCGATTGCGGAAGGTGTGGCCCCGGCCATCATGGGCCGGCGGGTCGATGCGCTGGAGGAGCGCCTGGGTGTGAAGCTGCTGCTGCGCACCACCCGGCGCATCACGCTCACCCACGAGGGCAGTGCGTTCCTGGAACACTGCCAGCGCATCCTGGCCGACGTGGCCAACGCCGAAGCCAGTGTCAGCGCCGGCGGCGTCAAGGCCAGCGGCCATTTGCGCATCACCGCGCCGGCCGGCTTTGGCCGCCGCCACGTGGCGCCGCTGGTGCCGCGCTTTCGCGAACTGCACCCGGAAGTCACGATTTCGCTGAACCTGAGCGACCGGGTGGTGGACATCGCCGGGGAGGCCTATGACTGCGCCGTGCGCGTGGGCGACATGCCGGATTCGTCCCTGGTCAGTGTGCGCCTGGCGGACAACCGGCGCCTGTGCGTGGCCACGCCGGCCTATCTGGCGCGCCACGGCACTCCGCAGACTCCGGCGGATCTGGCGCGGTTTGACTGCCTGACCCTTTCCAGCGACGCCTCCCAGACCCGTGGCTGGGCCTTTCGTGCCACGCCCGGCAGCGAGGCCGTGACCTACCTCAAGCCGGTGGGGCCGCTGGACTGCTCGGACGGCCAGGTGTTGCACGACTGGTGCCTGGCTGGTTGGGGTATCGCCTGGCGCAGCACCTGGGAGGTGGAGGCCGAGATCGCCGCGGGACGATTGGTGGCGGTGCTGGAAGACTATGCAGCGCCACCCAATGGCATCTATGCCGTCTTCCCCCAGCGCAAGCACCTGGCACTGCGGGTGCGCCTGTGGATCGACTACCTGAAGCACCACTAT
>JAVBYK010000238.1 GCA_030824095.1 bacterium | reverse complement strand
CAGAGCGCTGGCATTGTGCTGCTGACCGGCCCCACTGGTTCGGGCAAAACCTCGACGCTGTATGCGCTGCTGGCCGAGCTCAACAGTGTGGATGTGAACATCATGACCATTGAAGACCCGGTGGAATATGTGCTGCCGGGCATCTCTCAGGTGCAGGTGAACGACAAACAGGGCCTGTCATTTGCCGACACGCTGCGCTCCGTTCTCCGCCAGGACCCGGATGTGGTGCTGGTGGGCGAGATTCGCGACGAAGAGACTGCTCGCATCGCCCTGCAGGCCGCGCTGACCGGGCACCTGGTGCTATCGACTTTGCATACCAACGACGCGCTGGGTGCCATCCCCCGCCTGCTGGATCTGAACCTGGATGCCAGTGTGCTGGCCGATGCACTGATCGGCGTGGTCTCACAACGCCTGGTCCGTTGCCTGTGCGAGGACTGCCGCCAACCTCGACAAGCACCGCTGCTGGCTGTGGAGGATGAGTTTCGCCGCATTACCGGCGAACTGCCGCCCTACCGGCCGGTGGGCTGTGAGGCGTGCGGCTTTACCGGCTACCGCGGACGCCTGCCGATCATCGAGTACGTCGAGATGACCCCTGAACTGCGCCAGGCATTGCTACTGGGCGGGCGCAGCCTGGCCACGCTCAAGGATGCGGTGAAGGGCCACCGCCGCTCCATGGCGGCGAGCGCCAAGGCGTGGATCGTCTCCGGCATGACCACACTGCAGGAAGTGCAAAAAGTGCTGGGCACCAAGTTTTGGGACGAACTGGCCCAGGAACATGGCAAGGAGCCTGGTGCAGTCAACCTTGATGTCGGTACGCAAGGGCAATCGGACCGGCGCATGAAGGTGTTGCTGCTGTCAAAAGACGAGGCATTGGCCGCGCGTCTGCGGTCGGCACTACCCTATGGCGTGCAGCTGGTGGGCGATGAAAAAGCGGCGTCAACCTATATCGAATCGCACGGTGATGTGATTGCACTGGCCGTGGACAGCGCGCTGTGCACGACCTCACCAGTTGCGTGGCTGGTGGCGCTCCGCACTGCGCTTGCGGCATCGGGCCTGCCGGCCCTGTTTGTGCTGCGCGAGGGTATGCAGACTCTGGAACTGCTGCTGGAGCGTTATGGCGCCCCCGCCATCGATCTTGACGAGGTACAAACCGATGCGCTACCGGCGGCGATGAACCATGTGCTGCAAGGAGTTCATTGAAGGTTTGACCCGCAATAGACATTCCTACGCGAAAACGGAGGTGCGATTTCGCCCTTCCCGCTTGGACTTATAGAGCATCTCGTCAGCGCGGGCCATGAGTTCATCGGGACTGCTGCCGTGTTCAGGAAACATCGCAATTCCAGCAGACAGAGTGACGTGGATCAAGAGGTCACCATAAGCTACTGGTGCTGCTTCCAATTGCTTTCGCCATGACTCGACGCGCTCCAGCGCCTGATCCGTTGTCATCCCCGGCATGATGGCGATGAACTCCTCGCCACCGTAGCGACAGATCAAATCACTTTCACGTGCCCCATTCTTGAGCAAATCCGCCAGGGCCTTCAGGACTTCGTCTCCTGCCGCGTGGCTGAACTCGTCATTGACTCGCTTGAAATGGTCCAGGTCCAGCATGATGACTGCCAGAGTCGCCCCCGCGCGCTGCGCGCGCGCAAACTCGCGTGGTACGGCGGCATCCAGAAAGCGCCGATTGTGCAGTCCGGTGAGCGGGTCACGCGTTGCAAGCTCCTGCAAGGTGGCCCGACTGGCCATCAGTTCATCCCGCTGCAGTCGCATGGTCCAGTGCGCGCGCGCAGCCGCCAGGGCCAGTACCAGCAGGATGCAATAACCCACACCCAGTTCAAAAGCGCGCTGTCTCCAACTGAGCAACAACTCCGCCTTGTCAAAGCCATAGGCAATCACAAACGGAAAGCCTTCAATTTTGTGGAAGCCAAACAGGCGCTTTCGCCCATCGATATCCCACTGCACCGCGGAACTGGTGCCGGTTGCCGAGGAACGCACGGTTTCGGGAACTTCTGGAGTATCCACACGCTGTTCAATCGCATGTGCCAACAGAGGGCGGCGGGCCAGCAGAACCTGTGCGTCGTCCAGCATGGCCACGGTGTCGTTAGCCCCCAGGCTGTAGGCATCGAACCGGTGCTGCGCCCGCTCCAGTTCAATCACGCTCATCACGCCCCCCAGAAAGTCTCCGGATGGTGAAACAATATTGCGCGACAGCACCAGCACCGAGTGCCCCGATGCCGAGCTCTTGCCCGAAACATAGCTGACCAAGGGGCCTGGTCCCTGGTGCATCTTGCGTGCCTCGCACAGAGCGGGCTTGGATCGCACTCCGGTATTCTCGCCTGTGACGGTTGCCACAAAAGCGCAGTCGTGATTGAACAGCACCATGCTGACAAAGTCCGGAACGGTATCAGCCTTTTCCTTCAGCAGCCGTGTCAAACGTTGGGCATGGTCAAGATTGGGGTCAGGAAACACCAGGTCTTCCGCCTGCACACGTCCCAACACGTCCCTGAGCACATAGTCCGCCGCCAATATCTCCGTGCGAAAGGATTGTCCAATGATCTGGCTGCGCTGCATCGCCCGATAAGACGCGTCCGTGAGGACCTTTTCGTAGGCGCGGTGAAGGTCGAAAACGAGCCAACTTCCCAGCAAGGCGAAGCAGACAAACAATGCACCTGAAATCCTCAGCAACGACGCGCGCAAGCCTTGCTGCTTCGTTGTTGGTTCATGGTGGTGCATGTGGGGCATCAGTTCGTGTCCTACAGCGGCAAAAAGGAAGTCAGGCGCAAGCCGATGACTTGGTTGCGTCTGGTACCACTCCAGCCTCCGTCCTTGGCCAGCAATGATGTTCCGCTGGTGTTGTACAGATCGTAGGTTACACCCAGGGTCACCTGGGGATGCAGTTTGTAGTTGAGCGTCAGCTCGCTGACAAAGGTGGTGTCACCTCTGGCACCGCGCCGGTACGGCGTGTTGTCGGTAGCCACACGGGTCGCCGACTGCGAAGCCAATGCATAAAACCTGCCCAAGTCATAGCGCACGCCAGCCAGGTAGTTGATGTCCTCAATCTGACCCTCGCCCCAGGAGTAGCCGACGCGGCCAAATCCCGCCCAGTTCGTATCCAGGCGGTAGCTGGCCGTTGCCATCACGGCGTCGACCTTTGGCCCTTTGTCACCAGGCCCGGGCCACACGGCATCCTTGTCGTAATAACGGAAGGCGTCCACGTGGTTCAGCGTCAGTTGGTAGTGTTGCTTGGTGTCCTGATAGTTCAGCTCCAGAACATAGGCCAGATCACCACGCCCCAGGTTGCGGCCTGCGTCGAGGGTCTCGCGGTCCCCAAAGGAATCACCCGCAATACCGGTAAGAGAAAACCCGTTGCCGAAATCCTGCCTCATGACCACGGCCAGTGAGGGGAACGGTGGTGCAACCACCCGCGTGGCGGCGTTGCCATAGTCATTGCCAGTGTTCAGGTCACCGGCAAAGAGCGGGTCGGCCAGATACCAATTGGCGGTGTCAATCTTCCCCACCATCACCGTCATTCCGTCTCTGCGATAGGTTGCCGCCAATTCCTGCAGACCGGACTTGGTATCGACCGACGCGCGCGCATTGCCCACGGTTTCGACGGTGTTGACGCCAAACGCCATCGGGTTCGTCAACGAGTACGCACTGCCACCGCCAATCGTGCGGTTGTCCGAGTACGAGCCCTGATACGTCCAGTCACCGCGCTTGAACTGCAAGGCGAGAAAGTTCAGCAAGCGGCCGCCGGTATGGGTGACAAGGTCCGGCCGAAAAGGACTGGGCCGGTTACGCAATGCGTCTTCCGAGCTCTGCTGGACAGTGACGTTGTTCAGCAGGAAGGCACTCCAGCCATCGGGAGGTCCC
This sequence comes from bacterium, assembly GCA_030824095.1. Taxonomy (GTDB): domain Bacteria; phylum Pseudomonadota; class Gammaproteobacteria; order Burkholderiales; family Burkholderiaceae_C; genus Allorhodoferax. Next base: position 413 of record JAVBYK010000238.1, on the reverse strand, counting down.
TTCGGTGCATCCTGAGCATGTGCGACGCAGGAGAAAACACCCAAAATTAGAAGACTCAACGACTTGGCGCTCATTTTTAAAATTGTGTCTTGCGTCCAAACGAGCTTAACAGAAAGGCCATCCGAACAGAATGCATCCGCCCGCCCCTGGCGCTTGCAAGACAATCGTGCACTAGACTGAAAAACCAACCACACTACACAACCCATGGACATCACCGGACTCATACTCGCAGGCGGCCGCGGCTCCCGCATGGGCAGCATCGACAAGGGCCTGGTTCCGCTGGCCGGCAAGCCCATGGTGCAGCACGTGATGCAGAGGCTGCAGCCCCAGGTGCAGCACCTGCTGATCAACGCCAACCAGAACCAGGACACCTACGCCGCCTTGGGCGCGCCGGTGTGGCCCGACGCCATGCC
>JAVBYK010000280.1 GCA_030824095.1 bacterium | reverse complement strand
GAAAAACGAGGAAGAAGAGGAAACTAATGTCCGTGTCCCAGCCCACTAATCAGCATCACCATGCCAATGCCAACCCCCAGCCAGGTGATCTGGGCCAGGGTCTCCGACAGGGACAGGCGCTTCTGCAGTTGCGGAATCAGATCCGCCAGCGCCACATAGACAAAACTGCTGGAGGCCACCACCAGAAAGTACGGCAGGTAGTCTTGCAGCAGGTCCACCAGCCAATAGCCTGCCAGCCCACCAAAGGCCGTCACGGCACCGGCCAATGACACCTTGACCAGAGCCATGCGCCGGTTATTGGCGCCGGAGCGCAGCACCATCAGGTCACCCATGTGGTGCGGCACTTCATGGGCCAGCACGGCCAGGGCCGCAATGGCGCCCAGGCGCATGTCAGCCATGAAGGCCGAGGCAATCAGGATGCCGTCGCCAAAGCAATGCACGCTGTCACCCGTCAGCACGGCCCAACTGCCAGGCTGTGGCGTGCTGTGGTCATGGATGTGCACTGGGGTGTGGCCATGGTGGTGGGCATGATCGGGGTGAGCGCTGGCACCGGCATCCGCTCGGGGCGACTCGGGATGGTGGTGCTCATGGCCGTGGTGCCACAGCTCGGCCTTGTCCAGCAGGAAAAAGAACACCAGTCCCAGCAGCAGGGTCAGGAACAGGTCGTGCGCACCGGCCTGGCTCTCGAATGCCTCGGGCAGCAGATGCATGAAGGCGGTGGCCATCAGGGCACCCGCGGCCAAGCTGAGCATGTGCTGGGTGTAGCGGGCCAGCACGCCAAAGCTCAACGCTGCAGCCAGCCACACCGAACCGATGCCGGCAACCACGGTGCCGATGATGATTGCTATCAAAGTCATAGCGTACTACGCAGATTCCTAGAGGGCCAATGCCCTATTTTCCTATAAATGCAAAAGCAAAACCGCCCCACGGGGCGGTCTGCGCGGAAGTCACCGGTATATCGGGGTCAGCCAACACCGTGGGTCTTGAACCACTCCAATGCGCGCTTCCAGCCGTCTTCGGCCGCGTCCTTGCGGTAGCTGGGCCGGTAGTCGGCATGGAAGGCGTGGGGAGCCTGAGGGTACACCACAAACTCGGAGGCCTTGGCTGCCTTGTTGCCCTTGGCACCGGCTTCTGCCAGCGCATCCTTCATCTGGTTCACGGTGGTCAATGGAATGCCACCGTCCTGGCCACCGTACAACCCCAGCACCGGCGCCTTCATGCCACCGGCCAACTCCACTGGGTGCTTGGGTGTCAATTCGGAAGCGGTTCCCACTAACCGCCCATACCAGGCCACGCCGGCTTTGACGTTCTTGCTCTGCTCGGCATACAGCCAGGTGATGCGCCCGCCCCAGCAGAAACCGGTGATGCCCACCTTCTTCAGGTTGCCGCCGTTCTCGCCGGCCCATTTCACGGCCGCATCCAGGTCGCCCATGACCTGGGCGTCCGGGACCTTGGAAACCAACTCGGCCATGAGTTTGCCAATGTCGGTGTATTTTGCGGGATCGCCCTGGCGCGCATAGAGTTCCGGTACAATGGCCAGGTAGCCTGCCTTGGCAAAGCGGCGGCAGGTGTCGGCGATGTATTCGTGCACGCCAAAAATCTCCTGCACCACCAGGATCACCGGCAGGTTGCTCTTGCCTTCAGGCTTGGCGTAGTAGAACGGCACGGTGAAGCCATCCACATCAAAAATTTCCTGCCCGGTCGCCAAACCGGCTGAAGGCGTCTTGACGGCGGTTTGCGCCATGATGGGCGTGGTCGCAGCGGCGTAGCCCACACCCAGCGCGGTCTTGAGGGCCGTGCGGCGCGTGGCGCCCGCATCGGTGGACTTACCGGGCAACAGGGCGTTGAACTCGTCTTTCTGGTCGGCATTGAGCATGTCGTGTGGTCCTTCAGGAAAATGAATGGTGAAACCGGCACCGTCGCAGTGCGCCGGCTATTCTGGCGCAGGCGGCAGGTTCTTGCACGGCGTGGGCCAATACCGCACGCCGCGCATTCAGTGTGCCTTGTCCCAGTTGGGGCCAACGCCCACCTCGGCCAGCAGCGGCACCTTGAGTGCGGCCACACCAGCCATCAGGCGCGGAATCTCCGTCCTCACCCAATCCACTTCGTTCTCTGGCACCTCGAACACCAGTTCGTCGTGCACCTGCATGATCATCTTGGTGCCGCGCAATTCAGCATCCAGCACCTGTTGCACCGCGTTCATGCTGAGCTTGATCAGGTCGGCCGCCGTGCCCTGCATGGGCGCATTGATGGCGGCGCGTTCCAGCCCCGCCAGTTGCGCACCCTTGGCGGTCTGGATGCCGCCGAGCTGCAGCCGGCGGCCAAAAACCGTTTCCACATAGCCCTGCTTGCGCGCGGTCTCCCGGGTTTCCTCCATGTACTGTTTCACGCCCGGATAGCGCTCGAAATAGCGCTGGATGTAGTTCTTGGCCGCGGTGTTGTCGATCCCCAGATTGCGGGCCAAGCCAAAGGCGCTCATGCCGTAAATCAGGCCGAAGTTGATGACCTTGGCGTAGCGCCGCTGCTCGCTCGTCACCTGGTCCACCGCCACGCCGAAGACCTCTGCAGCGGTGGCGCGGTGCACGTCCAGGCCGTCGTGGAAGGCCTTGAGCAGGGCCGCGTCATCGCTGATGTGGGCCATGATGCGCAGCTCGATCTGGCTGTAGTCGGCACTGGCGATCACGCTTCCAGCCGGCGCCACAAAGGCCTCGCGCACGCGCCGCCCTTCCGGTGTGCGGATCGGGATGTTCTGCAGATTGGGATCGTTGCTGCTGAGTCGCCCAGTCACCGCCACGGCCTGCGCATAGTGCGTGTGCACGCGGCCCGTGCGCGGGTTGGCCAGTTGCGCGAGTTTGTCGGTGTAGGTGCCCTTGAGCTTGGCCAGACCCCGGTGCTCCAGCAACTTGGCCGGCAGCGGGTAGTCTTCGGCCAGTTTTTCCAGCACCTCTTCATCGGTGCTGCGCGCGCCGGTGGCGGTCTTCTTCACCACTGGCATGCCCAGCTTGTCAAAGAAGATTTCGCCCAGTTGTTTGGGTGACGAGAGGTTGAAGGGCTGGCCGGCAATGGCATAGGCCTCGGTTTCCAGTTGCAGGATGCGTTGGCCGAGTTCATGGCTTTGTTTCGCCAGCGTTGGCGCGTCAATCAGCACGCCGTTGCGCTCAATCCGGTACAGCGTCTCGCTGCTGGCTATCTCTAACTCGTAAATGAACTTGAGCTTGTCATTCGCTTCGAGTTGCGGCCACAGCACGCGGTGCACGTCCAGCGTCTGGTCCGAGTCCTCACAGGAGTATTCGGCCGCCTTGACGACGTCCACCTGGTCAAACGGAATCTGGTTCGCGCCCTTGCCGCACAGGTCTTCGTAGCTGATGCCGCTGCGCCCCAGGTGGCGCTGCGCCAGGCTGGACAGGCCATGCGGCATGTGCACTTCCAGCACATAGCTTTGCAGCATGGTGTCGTGGGCGTAGCCCTGCACCTCGATGCCGTGGTTGGCAAAAACGTGGCGGTCGTATTTGATGTGCTGGCCCAGCTTCAGGGCCTTGGGATTTTCCAGCCAGGGTTTGAGCTTGGCCAGCACCTCGTCGCGGTTGAGTTGCTCGGGCGCGTCGGGGTAGCGGTGGGTCAGCGGAACATAAGCGGCTTCACCTGGCTGGACGCTGAAGGAAATGCCGACGATCTCGGCACGCATTTCGTCCAGGGACGTGGTTTCGGTGTCCAGGGCGGTGAGTTCGGCGGTTTGCAGTTTGGCGAGCCATGTGTCGAATTGATCCCAGGTGAAGATGGTGTCGTAGGCCAGGTTGCTGGCGCGCGCAGGCGCTGCGGCCTCGGGCGCGTCGAACAAGCCCGGGGCACTGTTGGGCGCTCGCCCGGAAATGGGGTCAGAGCCCGCTTCGCTGCGCTTCGGGGATCCGACCCCATTTCCTCCAGCAGCCTGCGCCTCCAGCGACTTGGCCAGGCCCTTGAACCCATACTTCTCACAAAATAACCGCAGAGCCCCCGTATCCTGTGCTCCAACCGCTATGGATTCCATAGCAGGCAATCCACTCACCCAGCCATTCAAATCGCAGTCGGTCTTGATCGTCAGCAGCGCGCGGCCGGTCGGCAGCCAGTCCAGCGCCTTGCGCAGGTTCTCGCCGACCACGCCCTTGATATTGGCGGCGTTGTCCACCACGCCCTGCAACGAGCCGTATTCCTGCAGCCACTTCACGGCCGTCTTCGGGCCGACCTTCTGCACACCGGGCACGTTGTCCACCGTGTCGCCGACCAGGGTCTGGTAATCGAGCATGAGCCGCGC
>JAVBYK010000080.1 GCA_030824095.1 bacterium | reverse complement strand
ATTGCCATCCTGTCCTTTATTGTCTGGGCGCACCACATGTTCACCACCGGCATGCCGGTGACCGGCCAGCTGTTCTTCATGTACGCCACGATGTTGATCGCGGTGCCCACGGCCGTGAAGATCTTCAACTGGATCGCCACCATGTGGCAGGGCTCCATGACGTTTGAGACGCCCATGCTGTTTGCCGTGGGCTTCATCTTCGTGTTCACCATCGGCGGCTTTACCGGCCTGATGCCCGCCGTGGCGCCCATCGACATCCAGTTGCAGGACACTTACTACATCGTGGCCCACTTCCACTATGTGTTGGTAGCCGGCTCCCTGTTTGCCATGTTCTCCGGTTTCTATTACTGGGTTCCCAAGTGGACCGGAGTGATGTACAGCGAGACACGCGGCCGCATTCACTTCTGGTGGTCCATCATCGCCTTCAACATCACTTTCTTCCCGATGCACTTCCTGGGTCTGGCCGGCATGCCGCGTCGTTACGCCGACTACCCCATGCAGTTTGCCGATTTCAACGCGGTGGCTTCGGTTGGTGGCTTCCTGTTCGGCTTTGCCCAGGTCTATTTCTTCCTGTTCATCGTGCTGCCCGCCATGCAGGGCAAGGGTGAGAAGGCGGTACAAAAACCCTGGGAAGCGGCCGAAGGTCTGGAGTGGGAAGTGCCGTCACCGGCTCCCTTCCACACCTTTGAGACCCCCCCCAAGCTGGATGCGACCGCGACCAAGGTCATTGGGTGATCAGCATGATGACGCCTGAACAAAAGAAAGCCAATGCCCGCACCGGCCTGATCCTGGCCTCGATCGCGGTGATCTTCTTTGTCGGCTTCATGGCCCGCATGGTCCTGCTGGGGAAATAGACCATGCGTCTGCAGCGCGAAAACTTTCGCATGGTGCGCAAGCTGGCGGTGATTACCGTCGGCATGTTCGCCTTCGGGTATGCGCTGGTGCCCATTTACCAGTCCATCTGCGAGATGACCGGCATCAATATCCTGGCGCTGGGGGACCGCAACATACCGGGTGCCACACCTGCCACGTCGGCCAACACCCAGATCGATCTGAGTCGCAGCATCACGGTGGAGTTCGATGCGAATGCCCGTGGTCCCTGGGAGTTCAAGCCGGCGCAGCGCTCGGTGGTGGTGCACCCGGGTGAACTGACCACGGTGATGTACGAATTCCAGAACACACAGAACCGGCGCATGTCGGCGCAAGCCATCCCCAGCTATGCACCGCAACAGGCATCTGCGCACTTCAACAAGCTGGAGTGCTTCTGTTTCAACCAGTACACGCTGGAGCCGGGCGAGAAAAAGTCATGGCCGGTCGCATTTGTGATCGATCCCAAGCTGTCCAAGGATGTGACGACCATTACGCTGTCCTACACCTTCTTCGAGGTGGGTGGCAAGACTCCACCCGCGCCGGTGGCGAACGCGCAGGCCCCTGCGCCCAATGGGAGTCGGACATGACCACCCCGGTGGACAAGACGGCGCAGTCGTCGCAGTCGGCCTGGCACAGCGTCCGGCTGGTGGCCTGGTCGTTTCTGGGGATTCGCAGCAAGGCGGCCTACCAGGATGATCTGACCAAGGTCAACCCCATGCATGTGGTGGCGGTGGGCCTGGTCGGCGTGCTGTTGCTGGTGGTGGGGCTGATCAGCCTGGTGAATTGGGTCGTTGCAAAATAAGTTTACGAAGGAATGGAGCTGAAATGAGTTCAACAACACACGGGGCAACACCGTACTACTTTATCCCCGGTCCCTCGCGGCATCCGGCCATGGCGGCCCTGGGCCTGTTCTTTGTCATCCTGGGTGCTGGCCAGTGGATCAATGGTGTCGAGTGGGGCAAGTACGCGCTGGCGATCGGCATGGTCTGGTGGCTGTTTGTCTTGTACCAATGGTTCAGCGATTCCATCGCTGAGAGCCAGAGTGGCCAATACGGGCACAAGATTGATTTGTCCTACCGCTGGAGCATGACCTGGTTCATCTTCTCTGAGGTCATGTTCTTCGGCGCTTTTTTCACCGCACTGTGGTGGGCGCGCGCGCACTCCGTGCCGGCACTGGGCAGTTTGGACAATGCGCTGCTGTGGCCCAGCTTCAAGGCCGTGTGGCCCAGTGTGGCTGCGGGTGTAACCGCTTCGCCGGCGGGCATCATCGAACCCTTCACCACCATGGGCCCGTTCTGGTTGCCCACCATCAACACCGGCCTGCTGCTGTCCTCGGGTGTGACCCTGACCATCGCCCACCATGCGCTGATTCAGGGCCAGCGCGCCAAGACGCTCGGCTTCATGTGGGTCACCGTGTTGCTCGGCCTGACCTTCCTGTTTGTCCAGGGCTATGAGTACTACCATGCGTATGCCGAACTCAACCTCAAGTTGACATCCGGCATCTATGGCTCCACCTTTTTCATGCTGACCGGATTTCACGGCTTCCACGTGTTCGTCGGCATGCTGATGCTGCTGTTCATTACGCTGCGCCTGCAGAAGGGCCATTTCACCGCCGAACGCCACTTTGGCTTTGAGGGTGCTGCCTGGTACTGGCACTTTGTGGACGTGGTCTGGCTGGGCCTGTACATTCTGGTGTACTGGCTCTGACACCCCGTCGCACACAAAAAAAGGCACCGCAAGCGGTGCCTTTTTGATGGTGGGTACGATAGACCTACTTGCCCTGTGGGATGCCCGTGGGCTGGATATAGCCCAATTTCCACGCCAGTAACAGACAGGCAAAGAGCAGGATGGACAATCCCACCCGGGCGCCCAATGCCCAAGCCATCTTGCGTGAGCCTTCACTGCCGCTGCGGCCACCCCGCATCATGAAGAACAGGGCGGTGGCCAGGCTGGCGAGAATGGCAACGAATGCAATGATTACAAGGCTTGTCATGCACAAGATTATCCGGTGAATGCCCGATTGAAGTTTGTCCTGATCACGTTGGCCACCCTGGTGGCCGTGGTCATTACGGGCAGCCTGGGGCTGTGGCAACTGTCCCGTGCCGCCGAGAAGCAGGCCCGCCAGGCTGCCATGGATGCCCAGAGTGCCAAGTCCCCGCTCACGGCCTCTGCCGTGCGCGCGGCGGCTGACCCCATGGTGCTGCTGCACCAGCGCGCGCGCCTGCGCGGCACCTGGGCTGCCAATGCCCTGATATTTCTGGAAAACCGGCCCATGGATGGTCGCGTGGGCTTCCTGGTGCTGATGCCCTTGGTGCTGGAGGGCGAGGGCGCCGCCGCCGTGGTGGTGCAGCGCGGCTGGGTACCGCGCGGTTTTGAGGACCGCACCCTGTTGCCCCGCATTGAAACGCCGGCAGGCGTGGTTGAGATTGAAGGTCGCATGGCCCTGCCGCCCTCCGACCTGTATGCCCTTGGTGGCCCTACGGGTGGCGCAATCCGGCAAAATCTCGACCTGCCACAATGGAGGGCTGAAACCGGATTGCCGCTGATGCCCATCACCCTGCAGCAGACAGGCGCCAGCGCTGAGGGGCTGGTGCGCGACTGGCCGGTCGTGAACCTGGGTGTGGAAAAGAACTTTGGCTACGCCGTTCAGTGGTTCGGTCTGGCCACGCTGTTCGTCGTGCTGTATCTCTGGTTTCAAGTTGTCCGCCGTTTTTTTATTCGCCCCAAGAGCACACCATCCGATGTCTAGCGCCCCGACTCCTCACGCACAGCCCCTGGGCCTGACCGTGCACAACCTGCCTGATGTGGCCAGCCTGGCCGGCGAGCGCACGCGCGCTGGCCGCTGGAAGATGCTGGCAGTGCTGTTGGTGTGTGCCGCACCGGTGATCGCGTCCTATCTGACCTACTACGTGGTACGCCCCGAAGGACGGCGCAACTTTGGTGAGCTGGTGGAGCCACAGCGTGCGCTGCCGGACCTGATGGGAACCACATTGGACGGCAAGCCCGTCAACCTACGCACACTCAAGGATCAGTGGCTGCTGGTCAGCGTGGCGGGCGGAGCCTGTGATGCGCAATGTGCCAACCACCTCTATCTGCAACGCCAGCTGCGCGAAGGCCTGGGCAAGGACAAGGACCGGCTGGACTGGGTCTGGCTGGTCAGTGATGCCGCGCCAGTGGCCGACTCGCTACAGCCCGCACTCAAGGACGCCACGGTGATCCGCCTGGCCGAAGCCGATCTGACGAAGTGGTTGCAGCCCCAGTCCGGTCATGCGCTGCAGGACCATTTGTACCTGGTGGATCCGCTGGGCAACTGGATGATGCGTTTTCCGCCCCAGATCGACACCCAGGGGGCGGTCAAGGTTCGCCGTGATCTGGATCGCCTGTTGCGGGCATCCGTTTCCTGGGACAAGGCCGGCCGTTCAGCGCC
>JAVBYK010000294.1 GCA_030824095.1 bacterium | reverse complement strand
GTCTTGCCCAGGGTCTTGGCCATGGCCTGCACGGCGCCATGGGTGTCGTCACTGGTTTGCAGGCCGCGGATGATCTCCACCAGCGCCATCATCGGCACGGGGTTGAAGAAGTGCATGCCGATGAAGTGGTCGGGGCGGCTGGTTACGGCGGCCAGCTTGGTGATGGAAATCGACGAGGTGTTGGATGCGATGATCACATTGGTGCCAACGATGGCGTCAATCTGCTTGAGGATCTTGACCTTGAGATCAAAATTCTCGGTGGCCGCCTCGATCACCAGCTGGGCGCTCTTCAGGTCGTCGTAGCTGGTGCTGCCCTGGATGCGGGCCAGTGCGGCGTCCTTGTCGGCGGCGGTGATCTTGTCCTTTTTCACCAGACGGTCCAGGCTGCCGGACACGGTGCTGATGCCCTTGGCCACGGCGGCGTCGGAAATGTCGACCATCACCACGTTGATGCCCGATGTGGCACACGCCTGTGCGATGCCGTTGCCCATGGTGCCTGCGCCGATGATGCCTACTGTTGTGATGCTCATGATGTCAAAAAACTCCAGTCAAAAAAAACCTGTGTGATTATCGCGGTGGGGTCGGGCCCGCAATCGGTAGGCGGATGCGAAACAGCGATCCGTGCCCCACTTCACTTTCCACGCTGATCGTACCCTGATGGCGCTGGATGATGTCCCACGATATGGATAGTCCCAGCCCCGTGCCCTTGCCTACGGGTTTGGTGGTGAAGAAGGGCTCAAAAATACGGTCACGGATCTCCTCCGGTATGCCCTTGCCGGTGTCCTCGATTTCCACCACCACCCACGGTGCCTCCAGCCGCGTGCGCAGGGTGACGGTGCCTTTGTCCTCGATGGCCTGGCTGGCATTGACCAGCAGGTTCAGGAAGACCTGGTTCAACTGGGCCGGAATGCAGCGCACGGTGGGCAGATCGCCAAACTCGCGCACCACACTGGCCTTGTACTTCAGCTCGTTCCAGGCGACATTGAGGGTGCTCTCCAGTCCCTTGTTGATGTCGGCGTCCTGCCACTCGGTTTCGTCCACGTGGGAAAAGTCCTTCAGGTCCCCCACGATCTTGCGGATACGGAGCAGGCCATCCGAGGATTCCTTGAGCAGGTCGGCGATGTCCTGGCGCAGGAAGTCGATTTCATTCACCTTGCGCGCGATTTCCATGCTCTTGCGCACCGGATGATCCGGCGCCAGCGCGGCACAGGCCTGCATGTCTGCATCGGCGACCGCCAGCAGTTGCGCGGCATAGGTCTTGAGCGAATTCAGGTTGGAGCTGACAAAGCCGATGGGGTTGTTGATTTCGTGGGCCACGCCGGCGGCGAGCTGTCCCACGGCCGCCATCTTCTCGGCCTGCAGCAGCTGGCTCTGTGCGGCCTTGAGCTTGAGGTTCATCTCGGTCAGTTCCTGCAGGCGGTTGGCCAGCTCCTGCTCACGTGCCTTGCGCTCGGTAATGTCTTCAACGACCACCACAAAGTAGTCAATGCTGCCGTCTTCCTGGCGCAGACAGCGGGTCGCTATGTGGGTATGCACCAGCTGTCCATCCTTGCGGACGAAGCGTTTGTCCAGGGTGTATTCGTTGGTTTCGCCGGCGATCACGCGCTCAAACGCCGCGACGTTGGCCGACAGGTCTTCCGGATAGGTCATTGCGTCCCATGACTTCTGGATCAACTCCTCGCGCGGGTAGCCCAGGATCTGGCACAGGGCGTCGTTCACCGAGAGCCAGACCTTGTTGGCACTGGAGGTCGCCATGCCGAACATGGAACGCTCGAAGAAGGCCCGGAAGTGCGCTTCGCTGCGCCGCAGGGAGGCCAGGGCGGCGATCTCATCGGTGATATCGGTTCCGGTGATGACAAAGCGGTCTGTCTCGCCGCTGATGGGGTACATCGACAGCCGGTAACTGCGTCCATCCCGTTGGTCCGTCAGGTGCCCGGCCCGGCGGGTGTGCGCTACGCGCTGCAGCGTTTCCCGGGGTGGCTGCGCAATGTCGGGGCTGAAGCCGTCAAAAATGCTTCTGTCATGCAGTTGCTGTGGCGTTGCATGCAGGCGCTCGGCTCCAACGCGGTTGATCTGCAGTACCGTGCCGTCGCTGCGTGTGACGATGATGCTTTCCTCCACGCTGTCGAAAACCGCCATCAGCGTCCGCTTGCCTTCCTCCACCAGATGGTCGGTGCGCTCTTTGGTCATCACCAGAAAACCCACCGATGCCATCAGCGGAATGACGGAGCCGGTCAGGTAAACCAGGGTCTGGAAAGTGCTCTGCGTGGTCAGGCCGACCATGCGCTCGGACGACACCCATACCGCCACCAGACGCATGGTCAGCAGCACCACCGTGGCGATCAGGCTGGCACTCAGCAGGGTCTGGCCCACGCTGCGTGGATCATCGCGGTCGTTGCGCAGCAGGTAGATGGCGGTGAGCAACTGGAACAGCAGCACCGGGTTGCCGACCAGGATCCGCATGGGCAGGCTGTCCAGGAAGTAACCGTTGATCAGGGCCGTCAGCAGGACTGGCCCTAGCACGACGGCATGCACGACTGTGCGTTTTTTCAGCTGCGCAATCACCACCACCCACAGTGCGACAAACATGGCTTCGCAGGTGTTGGCGCCGATGATGGAGAGCCAGTCGGGTATGACCCCCCGCAGCGACAGCAGCACATAGGTCCCGGCGTGCAACAGTAGTGCGTAGCCCCAGTTGCGCAGCTCCTGCATGCCCCGGCTGTGGGATACCGCCACCAGCGCGACGATCAATACCGCCGTGGTTGCAATGGCGCTTAGAAACAGCGTGGGAATATCGGCAAGCATGGGGGGCATCATGGCAGCGTGGAACCCCCGTGTATTGACTTTGCTCAAGTTGCCGAAAGGCGAATCGTGAAGCAGGTGTTGCCGCTATCGGAAGTGGCGGCGATCTGCCCCCCGTGCGCGGCCACAATGGCCTGGGTGATGGCCAGGCCCAGGCCCGTGCCCTCGCCGCTGGCACTCTGCCGTGAGGGGTCGGCACGGTAGAAACGTTCGAACAGGCGCGCCAAGTGCTCCGGTGCGATGGGCTCGCCGGGGTTTTCAACGGTCAGCACAATCTGGTCGTGTTCGTGTTGGATGTGAACCCGCACATGCTGGCCGGCTGGCGTGTAGCGCAGGGCGTTGGACAGCAGGTTGCTCAGCGCACGGCGCAGCATCAGCCGGTCGCCCTGGACGTGGGCTACACCCTGCAGATCCAGGTGGATGCCTTTCTCGTCCGCCAGGGCCTCATAGAACTCGAACAGCTCTTGCACCTCGCGTGCCAGGTCCACGGTTTCACTGCGGGCCAGCAGCTGGGACGCGGCCAGTGCGTTGTCGGCCTTGGCCAGGAACAGCATGTCGGCAATCATGCGGGCCAGCCGTTCCAGTTCTTCCGCGTTGGACTCCAGAATGGTGCGGTAGCTGTCGGCATCGCGCGGGCGTGACAGCGACACCTGGGTCTGTGTCATCAGGTTGCTGACCGGGGTGCGCAGCTCGTGGGCGATGTCGGACGAAAAATCCGACAGGCGGCGAAAGGCCTCTTCAAGGCGCGCCAGCATTTCATTGAGCGTGGTGGCCAGCTCGGCCAGTTCGGCCGGCACCGCGTCGGTGGGCAGGCGCTGGTCCAGGCTGTGGGCGGTCACACCGGCGGCACGCACACGCATGGCCTTGAGCGGTGCCAGGCCGCGGCTGGCGGCAAACCAGCCCAGCAGGCCGGTGGCCAGTGCTGCACCCGCAACAAACAGCCACAGTGTGCGCATCAGCGTGTCCATGAAAACCTGGTGGTGGGCAATGTCCAGCGCAACGGCCACCTGCAGCGGTGCCGCCCCGGGAATGCCGGTGGGCAGTCGGGCCGCCAGGCCGCGATACTGGTTTGCGCCAACGGTCCAATGCAGCAATTGGGCACCGTCCAGTGTGGCGCCGGGCGGCATCCAGTTGCCGGAGAACTCGCCATTGGGTGGCGTCAGCAGCACCTGCCGGTCGGGGCCGGTGATATGCACCATCAGGTCATGGTGGCCGGTGGCCGAATCACTCAACTGGGATGGCAGGCGCGCCAGTTCGGCCGTGGTGGTGACCCGCGCAATGGCGTGGTGTGCCAACATCAGCTTGGCCTGCAGGGCCTCGCGGTCCAGTTCCTCAAAGTGGCGTTCGATGGAGCCACTGATGAGCCAGCCCAGGGCCAGCAGCACCACGCAGGAGCCGGCGGCGAAGAGCAGCGTAAGCCGCGTAGTCAGTGAGAGACGCGATGGTGGTGCCATGCGCCCATTGTGCCCCTTGAGTCAGCTGCCGTCCGGCACTTCCAGCACATAGCCCAT
>JAVBYK010000226.1 GCA_030824095.1 bacterium | reverse complement strand
CTGGCCCAGGAAGCACAGATCCGCAAGGCCATCGCCGAGCGGCTGCCCCAGATCAAGGCCATCGACGAGGTCACCAAGTCCCCCATTCCCGGACTGTACGAACTGCGTATCAACGGCCACGAAATCTATTACACCGACGCCCAGGGCAACTACCTGATCGAAGGCAATGTGATCGACCTGCGCGCCAAGCGCAACCTGACCGAAGAGCGGGTGGCCAAGCTGACCGCCATCAAGTTCGACGACCTGCCATTCAAGGATGCCTTCACCATCGTGCGGGGCAACGGCAAGCGCAAGCTGGCGGTGTTTGAAGACCCCAACTGCGGCTACTGCAAGCGCTTTGAGCGCGATCTGCAGAAGATCGACAACGTCACCGTCTACATGTTCCTCTACCCCATCCTGGGTGCCGACTCCGGCGAGAAGTCCAAGGCCATCTGGTGTGCCAAGGACCAGGGCAAGGCCTGGATGGACTGGATGGTGCGCGACCAGGCCGCCCCTGCGGCTACCGCAGGATGTGACACCACGGCACTGACGCGCAATGTGGACCTGGGCCGCAACCACAAGATCACCGGCACGCCCACGCTGATCTTTGGGGACGGCAACCGCGTGCCCGGCGCCATTGACGCCAAACAGGTCGAAAAGCTGTTGACCGACAGCACCAAGAGCTGAGATGCGCCGCTCCGTCGTGCCAGCCATCCACTACCGGGTTGAGGTCACCAACCTCCATGCCCACCTGTTTTCCATCACCTTGACCGTGCCACGGCCCGCACAGCAGCAGACGCTGCGCCTGCCGGCTTGGATTCCGGGCAGCTACCTGGTGCGCGAGTTCGCCAAGAACCTGCAAAACCTGCAGGCCCGCCAGGGCCGCCGCGCCGTGGCGGCGCTGCAGACGGACAAGGCCACCTGGGTGCTGGACTGCGCGCCGGACCAGCCCCTGGAAGTGCGCTACGAGGTCTATGCGTTTGACAACTCGGTGCGCACCGCCTGGCTGGACGCGACGCGTGGTTTTTTCAATGGCACCAGCCTGTGCCTGCAGGTAGACGGCCAACAGGACCAGGCCCACACGCTGGAACTGGTGGCTGGCGCGGGCATGGAGGCCTGGTCGGTCGCCACCGGGCTGGATGCGGTCAAGGTCAACCGACACGGCTTTGGCAGCTACACCGCCGCCAACTACGACACCCTGGTGGACTGCCCGGTGGAGATGGGGCCGTTCTGGAGCGGCAGCTTCACCGCCTGCGGCATCCCGCACCGCTTTGTGGTGGCCGGCGCGCCACCCAGCTTTGACGGGGCCAAGCTGCTGGCCGACACCCAGGCCATCTGCGAGGCCGAAATCCGCTTCTGGCATGGCGACACCAGCTCCAAAAAGCATAGCAAACCACGTAATAACGGCGAGGGCCAGGGCCTAATTTCGCTCAAAAGCTATGTCTTCATGCTGAATGCCGTGGCTGACGGCTATGGCGGGCTGGAACACAAGAACTCCACCGCGCTGATCTGCAAGCGCGCCGACCTGCCGCGCCTGCCACGCACCCTGCTTGCCCCGACCACGCACAAGCAGCCCGAGGGCTACACCACGCTGCTGGGCCTGATCAGCCACGAGTATTTCCACACCTGGAACGTCAAACGCCTGCGCCCCGCCGAGCTGGCCACCTACGACTACCGGGCCGAGAACTACACCGAACTGCTGTGGTTCTTCGAAGGCTTCACCAACTACTACGACGACCTGCTGCTGCGCCGCGCTGGCCTGATTGACAACGCCAGCTACCTGAAGCTCCTGACCAAGACGCTCAACGGCGTGGCGCAGACGCCGGGGCGCAAGGTGCAAAGCGTGGCCCAGGCCAGTTTTGACGCCTGGATCAAGTATTACCGCCAGGACGAGAACACCCCCAACGCCACGGTGAGCTACTACACCAAGGGCTCACTCGTCGCCCTGTGCCTGGACCTGACGCTGCGCGCTGAAGGGCGGACCACACTGGACGCCGTGATGCGCGGCCTGTGGAGCCGCTGCCAGGGCGGCCCCATGACCGAACAGGATCTGCTGGCGGTGCTGGCCGAACTGGCGGGCCGCTCGTTTGCGTCGGAGTTGGCGCACTGGGTGCACAGCACCAAGGACCTGCCGACCAACGCCCTGCTGGAGCAGCACGGAATCCAGGTTCACGCGGAGCCTGACCAGGTGGCCCAGCAGTTGGGCCTGCGCGTCAAGGAAAGCGGCGGCCTGCACATCCAGCAGGTGCTGCGCGGCGGCCCGGCTGAGAGGGCCGGGTTTGCCAGTGGCGACGAATGGATAGCCGTGCAGCCCAAGGGCACGGACGCCCACGGCGCCTGGCGCCTGAACACGCTGGACGATTTCACGCTGTATGCCGGCAACGCCAAAAAGGTCACCGTCCTCATCGCACGCGACAAATGCCTGCAACGCCTGGAGCTGACGCTGCCCAAGCCCAGCCTGGACGCGGTACGCCTGAGCGTGCGCGAGGCGGCCAAGGTCGATGCCTGGCTGGGGCCGCAGCCGGTTTCGCAATAATCACCCTTTCAACACCACGACAAAAAGAGACCATGAACTACGAATGCATCACCACCCGGGTGGAAGGCGAAAAAGTCGCCATCATCACGCTCAACCGCCCCAAGGCACTCAACGCCCTGAACGACCAGCTGATGGACGAGCTGGGCCACGCCCTGAAGGGCTATGACGCCGATCCGGCGATTGGCTGCATGGTCATCACCGGCAGCGAAAAGGCCTTTGCCGCCGGTGCCGACATCACCGCCATGGCCAAGTTCACCTTTGCCGACGCCTACAAGGGCGATTTCATTACCCGCAACTGGGAAACCATCCGCTCCATCCGCAAACCGGTGATTGCCGCCGTGAGCGGCTTTGCGCTGGGCGGCGGCTGCGAGCTGGCGATGATGTGCGACTTCATCATCGCCGCCGACAACGCCCGCTTTGGCCAGCCCGAAATCAAGCTGGGCATCATCCCCGGCGCCGGTGGCACGCAGCGCCTGCCACGCGCCGTGGGCAAATCCAAGGCGATGGACCTGGCCCTGACCGGCCGCATGATGGACGCCACCGAGGCCGAGCGCGCCGGTTTGGTCAGCCGGGTAGTGCCGCTGGACAAGCTGATGGACGAAGTGCTGGGTGCCGCGCTGCAGATTTGCGGCTTCTCCCAGATCGCCACCATGGCCGCCAAGGAGACTGTCAACAAGGCCTTTGAGAGCAGCCTGTCCGACGGCCTGATGTATGAGCGCCGCCTGTTCCACGCGCTGTTTGCCACCGCCGACCAGAAGGAAGGCATGGACGCCTTCGTCAACAAGCGCGCGGCCGAGTTCAAGCACTTGTAAACTCCACAAAAATCGGAGCTGTTCAACATCGCCGATTTTTTGGCTATAATCATGCGCTTCGGTGATATAGCTCAGTTGGTTAGAGCGCAGCATTCATAATGCTGATGTCGGTGGTTCAAATCCACCTATCACCACCAGTTTTCTGGCGAAAAGCCACCTGCCACAAGCCGGTGGCTTTTTTGTTGGCACGCAGAGCGCGTGCTACGATGCCGCCACTCCAACCAGCCTCTGGATACACACCATGAACCGCTGCACCCACCCCTCTCCACTGCGCACAACGGGCCGTCGCGTGGCGCTGATCGCCACCCTGATGGGGCTCGCCTTCTCCGCCAGCGCCCAGCACAGCGTACGCCCCTTCCCGCCCAACGCCCTGCGCGGCACCCTGCAGGTGACCAACCCGCCCGAGGTGCTGCTCGACGGCCGCGCCGCCCGCATGTCACCTGGAGCCCGCATCCGCGCGGAAAACAATCTGCTGGTCATGTCCGGCGCACTGGTGGGCAAGAGCCTGGTCGTCAACTACGTGCGCGACTCCCAGGGCATGCTGCACGATGTCTGGCTGCTCAACCCCACCGAAGCCCAGCAACGCATGCCCGGCGCACCGGCTGCAGCACAGACCAACGCAGCCGACTACGGCCCTGCCCTGGACGGCACCGGCACGCGCAACGCCACCACGCTGTCGTCCGACATCCAGCAGTAAGTCCGCCCGCGCCACCGGCCGGGCATTTGAGCGCAATACGGGGCTGGCCCTCGTGGACATTGCGTCAGTAGCTACAAATTCAATAGCATTTTTCTTGGAGCGCTCACCATGGGCAAAAAAGTATTCATCAAAACCTTTGGCTGCCAGATGAACGAGTACGACTCGGACAAGATGCTGGACGTGCTGCACGCCGCCCAGGGCTATGAGACCACGCAGAACGTGGACGAGGCCGACCTGATCCTGTTCAACACCTGTTCGGTGCGCGAGAAGGCGCAGGAGAAGGTGTTCTCCGACCTGGGGCGCATCAAGCACCTGAAGAA
>JAVBYK010000191.1 GCA_030824095.1 bacterium | reverse complement strand
GGCGCGGGTTAGTTAAATCAAACGTTTGTTTGATTTGCACTAGAATCCGCGGGTGCCCAAATCCAGTACCCCCAAACCACCCCCGTCCAAGAGTCTGCGCAGCGACGGCGCCGACGCGCACTCACGGCTGCTCGACGCCGCCTTGACGCTGTTCGCGGTCAAGGGATTCGCCAAGACCTCGATCCGCGACATCGCCCAGGCCGCACAGGTGAATATCGCCTCCATCAGCTATTACTTTGGCGACAAGGCCGGCCTGTACCGCGCCGTGTTCACCGACCCGCGCAGCAAGCAGCACATCATTCCCCACCCCGGCCCTGACGTGCCGATGGAATTGCAGGCATCGCTGGACCTGATGCTGCAGCGGTTCATCGGACCGCTGAAGCAGGACCAGCTGATCCAGCAGTGCATGAAGCTGCACTTCCGTGAAATGCTGGAGCCCACCGGCGTCTGGCAGGAAGAGGTGGAGACCAACATCAAACCCGCCCACCACGCCCTGGTTGCCGCGCTGTGCCAGCATCTGGGCGTGGCCGAGCCGGACGACGACATCCACCGGCTGGCTTTTTCGATTTCGGGCCTGGGTGTGATGCTGCACATCGGCCATGACATCATCACCACCATCCGCCCCGAGCTCCTGGCCACCCACGCCGCGCTGGACCTCTACAGCGAGCGCCTGATGGGCTACGCGGTCGCCATGGCCGATGCCGAAGGGGCCCGTCGCGCAGCAGCCAATGCGGCGAGCACCAAGGCTCCCAAGGCGGCCAAGCCCACCCGGCAACCCACCGCATCCGCCCCCACCCGTTCCAAACGCAAGACACCCACATGACTTCGCAATTCCTTCGACACACGATTTCCCTGGCAGCGATCTTGGCGCTGTCAGCCTGCTCCAGCTTCATGCCCCCCACCCAGGTGGATGCGGTCACGCCGGCCCAGTGGCACGCACCCCTGCCCCACCACGGCAGCGTGGGCGCACTCACCGACTGGTGGCAGCAGCAGGGTGACCCGCTGCTGGTGGAGCTGATCACCGCGGCGCAGGCCGTCAGCCCGACCATCTCGCAGGCGCTGGCACGGGTGGAGACCGCACGAGCCCAGCAAGCGGCCGCGTTTGGTGCCCTGGTGCCCAACGTGGGAGCCCAAGTGGCCGGCAGCCGCGGCGTCGCCCAACCCAACCTGCCGGTGACCAATACGCAGCAGGCCGGCCTGCAGGCGGCCTGGGAAATCGACCTGGTGGGCGCCAACCGTGCTGTCAGCCGCGCCGCACAGGCCAACGTGGAAGGCAGCCAGGCCCAATGGCATGACGCCCGCGTCTCGGTGGCTGCCGAGGTGGCCAGCCTCTACTGGAGCCTCTCCACCTGCCAGCAGCAGCTGGCCCTGGCCAAACGCGACGCCGCGTCGCGCCAGGAGACCGCACGGCTGACCGAGATCAACGCCCGGGCCGGCTTCCTGGCGCCATCGGTAGCCGCCATGGCCCGCGCCAGCGCCGCCGACGGCAGCAGCCGCGCCACACAGCAGAACGCGCTGTGCGAACTCGACACCAAGGCGCTGGTCGCCCTGACCGCCATTCCCGAACCCGATCTCAAGCAAAAGCTGGCCGCAGCCCTCGTCAAACCTGCGCAGGGCGCTTCCATTTCCATAGCAAGTGTGCCGGCGCAGACCATTGCCCAGCGGCCTGATGTGTTCAGCGCCGAGCGCGACGTGATGGTGGCCAGTGCCCAGGTCGGCAATGCCAAGGCGCAGCGCCTGCCGCGTCTGACGCTGGCAGGCTCGATTGCCGGCACCCGCATGACCACCAACGGCGTGGACACCGATGGCACCACCTGGTCCTTCGGCCCGCTGGCAATCAACCTGCCGCTGTTCGACGGCGGCCAGCGCGCCGCAGCCGTGACGGCATCGGAGGCCAACTATGCCGCCGTGGTCATGGCCTACCGGGCCAAGGTCCGCCAGGCCGTGCGCGAGGTGGAAGAGGCTCTGGTGAACCTGCAGAGCACCGAGGTCCGCACGCAGGACGCCAAGGTCTCCACCCAGGGCTACGCCGAGACGCTGGCCGCCACCCAGGCCCGCTTCGGCCAGGGACTGGCCAGCCTGGTGGAACTGGAAGACGCGCGCCGCAATGCGCTGGCATCCGAATCCGCCCAACTGGGCCTGGCCCTGGAGCGCAACCGCGCCTGGGTTGCCCTTTACCGGGCTCTGGGCGGTGGCTTCGAGCCCCAAGCCAGCACCCATGCCGCAGCGAACTGATATCCCCTTATTGATACGACGCCATACCACCATGAACACCCCATCTAACTCCATTGCCCGCACCCTCACCGTCAAACCCCTGACCCTGGGTCTGGTTCTTGCCAGCGTGGTGACGCTGGCCGCCCTGGGCCTCTTTGCCACCCGCAGCCTGGCTGCCGATGCCGCCAAGCCTGCGGCCGGCAAACCCGCGCTGACCGTGGCCCTGGCCCAACCCAAGAGCAGCATGCTGACCATCAAGCTGTCTGCCAATGGCAGCGTGGCCGCCTGGCAGGAGGCCAGCGTCGGTGCCGAAGCCAACGGCCTGCGCGTGGCCGAGCTGCACGCCCAGGTGGGTGACCGCGTCACGCGCGGCCAGCTGCTGGCCAGCTTTGCCGCCGAGAGCGTGCAGGCCGACGTGGCACTGGCGCGCGCTGCCGTGGCCGAGGCCCAGGCCAATGCGGCAGAAGCCGCCGCCAACGCCGACCGCGCGCGCGCTGTGCAGGGCAGCGGCGCCATCAGCGCCCAGCAGGTCAACCAGTACCTGACGCAGGAGCAAACCGCCAAGGCGCGCGTCGAGTCCGCCAAGGCGCAACTCGACTCCCAACTGCTACGCCTGAAGAACACCCAGCTGCTGGCGCCTGACAACGGCGTCATATCGGCCCGCATGGCCACCGTGGGCTCGGTGGTGGGCGCCGGCACCGAGATGTTCAAACTGATCCGCCAGGGCCGGCTGGAGTGGCGTGGCGAAGTCACCTCCGCCGAGATCGGTCGCATCACCCCCGGCACCGGTGTGCTGGTGACCGCACCCAGCGGCGCACAGCTCAAGGGCAAGGTGCGCAGCCTGGCCCCCACCGTGGACGCAGCCACCCGCAATGGCCTGGTCTATGTGGACTTGCCCAGCGCGGACAAAGGCGCAACGCCCGCCGTAGCCGCCAGCTTCAAGCCGGGCATGTATGCGCGGGGCGAATTCGAGCTGGGCAGTTCCGGTGGCCTGACCGTGCCGCAGACCGCGGTCGTCGTGCGTGACGGCTTCAGCTACGTGGCGCGTGTCGGTGCCGACAACCGGGTAGCCCAGGTCAAGGTGCAGACCGGGCGCATCGTGGGCGACCAGATCGAGATCCAGAGCGGCGTCAAGCCCGAGGACAAGCTGGTGGCCAGCGGCGGCAGCTTCTTGAGCGACGGCGATCTGGTGAAAGTGGTGGAAGCCGCCACGCCCGGTGGTTCAGCGCCAAAAGCTGCTCCAGCCCTCGCGAAACCTGCTTCTGCTGCTAGCAAATAAGGAGCAAATCTGATGAATGTCTCCGCCTGGTCTATCAAGAACCCGATTCCCGCGGTCATGCTGTTCGTGCTGATGACGCTGGCCGGGCTCATGTCCTTCAATGCGATGAAGGTGCAGCAGTTCCCCGACATGGAACTGCCCACTGTCACCGTGTCCGCCAGTCTGCCCGGTGCCGCACCGGCACAGTTGGAAACCGAAGTCGCCCGCAAGCTGGAGAACGCCATTGCGTCCCTGCAGGGGCTGAAAAACATCTACACCAACGTGCAGGACGGCAACGTCACGGTGACGGCCGAGTTCCGCCTGGAAAAGCCCACGCAGGAAGCGGTGGACGATGTGCGCAGCGCGGTGCAGCAGGTGCGCAGCGACCTGCCCGGCGATTTGCGCGACCCGGTGGTCAGCAAGATGAACCTGTCGGGTGCGCCCATCCTGGCCTTCACCATCCGCTCCGGGCAGATGGACGATGAGGCCCTGAGCTGGTTTGTCGACAACACCATCACCCGCGCCCTGCTGGGCGTGCGTGGCGTGGGCTCGGTGGCCCGCGTGGGCGGCGTGACCCGCGAGGTGCAGGTGGCGCTGGATCCGCTCAAGCTACAAAGCCTGGGCGCCACGGCGGCCGACATTTCGCGCCAGCTCAAACAGGTGCAGACCGAGAGCGCCGGTGGCCGCGCCGACCTGGGCGGCTCCGAGCAGCCCATGCGCACGCTGGCCACCGTGGCCACGGTGGAGGAGTTGTCACGCCTGGAGCTGAGCCTTTCCAGCGGCAAGCGCGTGCGCCTGGACGAGGTCGCCAGTGTGAAGGACACCGTGGCCGAGCAACGCAGCTTTGCCACGCTGAACGGCAAATCCGTGGTGGG
>JAVBYK010000061.1 GCA_030824095.1 bacterium | reverse complement strand
GGTGGTGGTTTCCCCCGGCACCGCACCGATATTGGCCGACACCACCCAGGTGGAGCAGGCCCTGCTGAACCTGGGCACCAACGGCATGCTGGCCATTGGCAGCAGGAAGGGTTCGCTCACCATCACCCTGGGCAGCGCCGAACTGGTCCAGCCCGACAGCGGGCGCCTGGGTCTGCCCAACGGGCCTTACGTCACGATCGCCGTACGCGACACCGGCAACGGCATGTCCGCCGAGACGCTGGCGCGCATCTTCGAGCCGTTTTTCACCACACGTGACGTCGGCCAGGGAACCGGACTGGGGCTGTCGGTGGTGCACGGCATCATGCAGACGCACCAGGGGGCCATTGACGTGCACAGCACGCCCGGAGAAGGCAGCGTGTTCACGCTGTATTTCCCGCCCACGCAGGAGCGGGCGGTGGCGCCAGTCACCGAACAGCCGTCCACCGAACCGATCCGCGGCAGGGGCCGCCATGTGATGTATGTGGACGACGACCAGGCCCTGATCTTCCTGATCGCGCGGGTGCTCAAGCGCAAGGGCTTCACCGTCACCACCTTCACCGACCCGCTGGAAGCGCAGGCCGCCCTGCAAGCCGATCCCAAGGCCTTTGACATTCTGGTGACCGACTACAACATGCCGGGCTACAGCGGCATTGACCTGCTGCGCCAGGTCAAGCTGATCCGCCCTGACCTGCCGGTGGCGCTGGCCTCCGGTTATGTGACGCCAGAGCTGGAGCAAAGCGCGATCCGCGAGGGCGCCAGTGCGCTGATCTACAAGCCCAACGACGTGAATGAGTTCTGCGAAACCGTGCAGCGCCTGATCGCGGACAGCGATGTGGGTTGACGTCACTGCACCACCCCCCTCTGCCATCCAGGTGGTGTTTGTGGACGATGCCATCGTGGTGCTGGAAAAGCCCGCAAGCCTGCTGTCCGTTCCGGGGCGGGGCCCCGACAAGCAGGATTGCCTGAGCGCCCGGGTGCAGCAAGAATTTGCCGATGCCCTGGTGGTGCACCGCCTGGACATGGCGACCTCCGGCCTGATCGTCATGGCGCGCGGGACGCTGGCCCAGCGCACGCTGAGCGAAGCGTTTGCCAACCGCATGGTCGCCAAACGCTACGAAGCCGTGGTCCACGGCGAAATCAAGGCCGACCCGCATGCCTGGCAAACCATTGACCTGCCAATTGGCGTGGATTGGCCCAACCGGCCCCGGCGCATCATCGACCACGAAACCGGCAAGGCCAGCATGACGCGGCTGCAGGTCCGCCACTATGACCCGCTGCACCATGTCACGCATGTGGTGCTGGAGCCGCTGACCGGCCGCACCCACCAGTTGCGGGTGCATATGCTGGCCATCGGGCATCCCATCCTGGGGGACCACCTGTACGCCCCGCCCGAAGTGGCGGCCCTGTCGCAGCGCCTGCTGCTGAACGCCAGTGACCTGACATTTGCCCACCCCATCACCGGGTGCACCATGCGTTTTAGCTGCCAGCGCCTAAAATGCCTGGGTGAACCCACTACAGAACGCTGACCTGCACTGCCACTCCACCGTTTCCGACGGCACCCTCTCGCCGGAGGACCTGGCAGCGCGTGCCAGCGGCAACGGCGTGGAGCTGTGGGCGCTGACCGACCACGACGAAATCAGCGGCCAGCACCGCGCCGCCGCCGCCGCCAAGACACATGGCATGCGCTACCTGACCGGCACCGAGATTTCGGTCACCTTCATCGGCCAGACCGTCCACATCGTTGGCCTGGGGTTCGATGCCGATGACATCCAGCTACGCGAGGGCCTGCGCCGCACCCGTGGCGGGCGCGAGGAGCGCGCCATGGAAATGTCCGCCGGACTGGCCAAGGTCGGCATCCAGGGGGCTTATGAAGGCGCGCTGAAATTTGTCGGCAACCCTGAGCTGATTTCGCGCACGCACTTTGCCCGCTTTCTGGTGGAAAGTGGCGTCTGCAAGGAAACCAATGAGGTTTTCCGCAAATACCTCACCGAAGGCAAGCCGGGCTTTGTGCCGCACCGCTGGGCGTCGCTGAAAGATGCGGTGGGCTGGATCACCGGTGCTGGCGGCATGGCCATCATTGCGCACCCGGCACGCTACAAATTCACGCCCAACGAAGAGTTCGCGCTGTTCACCGAATTCAAGGCACTCGGCGGCCAGGGCGTTGAAGTGGTCACCGGCAGTCACACGGTGTCTGAATACGCCACCTATGCCGACACCGCCCGCGAATTCGGCCTAGCAGCCTCACGCGGCAGTGATTTTCACAGCCCGGACGAGAGCCACACCGAACTCGGCACACTGCCCTTTCTGCCTGCCAACCTGACCCCCGTGTGGGACGTGCTGGCATCCCGCATCCAATAGGCGCTTGCGCCCGCTTCTGAGACTGTTTTCACGGCATGGCCCAATATTTCGAAGTACACCCCGATAACCCCCAGGCCCGATTGCTCAAGCAGGCCGTCGCCCTGCTGGAACAGGGCGGCGTGCTGGCGGTCCCCACCGACTCCAGTTATGCCCTGGTCTGCCATCTGGACGACAAGGCCGCGGTGGACAGCATGCGCCGCATCCGTGGTGTGGATGACAAGCACCACCTGACCCTGCTGTGCCGCGACCTGAGCGAGCTGGCCAGCTATGCCCGCGTGGACAATGCGCAATACCGCTTGCTAAAGTCGGCCACGCCGGGTCCCTACACCTTCATCCTGGAAGCCAGCAAGGAAGTGCCGCGCCGGGTCAGCCACCCATCGCGCAAGACCATCGGCCTGCGGGTGCCGGAGCACACGGTGCTCCAGGAGCTGCTAGCCCTCCACGGATCTGCGTTGTTAGCTACTACTTTGATAGCGCCCGGCGAAACCCATCCGATGAATGACGCCGCCGACATTCGCGCGCGCTTCGAGAAACTGATTGCCGGCGTGATCGACGCCGGTGCCTGCCCCCAGGAGCCCACCACGGTCATTGACCTGACCGGACCCGAGCCCCAACTGATCCGCCAGGGGCGTGGCGATCTGGCCCGACTCGGGCTGTAAGACGCAACCGGAACCACGAACCGTGAACCTTGAACAACTGATACAGACGGTAGCCATCTACGCACTGCCAGTGCTTTTTGCCATTACCGTGCATGAAGCAGCCCACGGCTACGCTGCACGCCATTTCGGTGACAACACGGCCTGGATGATGGGTCGCGTCACGCTGAACCCCGTGTCCCACATCGACCCAGTGGGCACCATCCTGATGCCGCTGTTGCTGTACTTTGCCACCTCCGGCTCCTTTGTGTTTGGCTATGCCAAGCCGGTGCCGGTGCGTTTTGGCAATTTGCGCAATCCCAAACGCGACATGGTCTGGGTGGCGCTTGCCGGACCTGGCGCCAATTTTGTCATGGCATTGCTGTGGGGGATTGCTCTTTATGGATTGCATGCCGCCGGCGTGACGGAGCCATTTTTTCTGAAGATGTGCAACGGCGGCGTGCTGTGGAACATCGTGATGTTTGCCTTCAATATGTTCCCGCTTCCTCCGCTTGACGGCGGACGCATTCTGGTCGGGCTCCTGCCCCACCGGCAGGCCGAACTCCTGTCGCGCGTGGAACCATGGGGATTCTTCATCGTCATGGCCCTGGTCATCATGAACGTTATCAGCACCCTGTGGATGCAACCCGTTATGGGCCTGACCTACGGGCTGCTGAATATTCTGCTGAGCCCCTTTGCTGCACTCGCGCAATGACATTCCCAGCCCTCTTGGCCCCCACTCCACTATCTTCACCAAGCCCATGAGTTCCACGCGTTTTCTAACCGGCATCACCACCTCGGGCACGCCCCACCTCGGCAACTATGTCGGCTCCATCCGCCCCTCCGTGCGGGCCAGCCTGACGGCCGGCGTCGAGAGTTACTACTTTCTGGCTGATTACCATGCACTGATCAAGATTGACGAGCCCCAGCGCATCCAGCGCTCGACGCTGGAGATTGCCGCGAGCTGGCTGGCTGCCGGGTTGGACCCGGAGCGCGTCACGTTCTACCGCCAGTCCGACATTCCCGAAATTCCCGAACTGACCTGGCTGCTGACCTGCGTCACCGGCAAGGGCGTACTCAACCGGGCGCATGCCTACAAGGCGGCGGTGGACAAGAACACCGCATCCAGCCAGGACCCCGACATGGACGTGACAGCCGGCCTGTTCATGTACCCGGTGCTGATGGGAGCCGACATTTTGATGTTCAACGCCCACAAGGTGCCTGTCGGTCGCGACCAGATCCAGCATATCGAGATGGCGCGCGACATGGCCAACAGCTTCAACCACCGCTATGGCGAGCACTTTGTGCCGCCGCAGGCCGTGATCGAAGAGTCGGTCGCCACCCTGCCTGGCCTGGATGGCCGCAA
>JAVBYK010000273.1 GCA_030824095.1 bacterium | reverse complement strand
TGCTGGGTGTCGGCGTAATAGACATCCGCATGCACGCACAACGCCGCGGCGTCTGACGGCGTGTCAATGATCACCGGAATGCGCAAATCCAGTGGCCGTCCAATCCAGGCCGCTCCCTGTGCCGGACCTATGGTCAGCGCCGCACTGTGAAGAGCCACGCAAACCAAGGCCAAACCGATCGAGACATTCTTGATGTTCATATCAGTCTCTCTTGATATGGTTACATCTTGTCACAACTGGCTTGGGGCCACAACACTTAGTTGAGGGTTCTACTGCATTACTTGGCGGGGTATGTTTGCCACCCCAATTTCAGGGCGCACGCCACCTTGCGCGTGCTGCGCCACAGAAGGAAAACCGGTGGATTTTCTGCCGGGTGTTAGGCCGGCATCAGCCGCGCCAGCAGGGCGCCGGCATAGCGCGCCTCCAGCGGAATGCGCACGTGCAACGGGCTTCCCGGTGCGACGGCAATGGCCTCGCCGTCCAGATTGCGCATGGTTTCCAGCGTGACGATGTGGTTGCCGCTGGGGTGAATCACCTCGATCTGGTCGCCGACCTGGAACTTGTTCTTCACCTCGACTTCAGCCCAGCCGTCTGCCACGGTGCGCACCTCACCAACGAAATGGCTGTGGCCAATGTCGGAGTGGCCGGTCTCGTAGTTCTGGTAGTCCTGTGATGGGCGGCGCTCCAGAAAGCCGCTGGTAAAGCCCCGGTTGGCCAGGCCTTCGAGTTCGGTGATCAGCTTGGGGTTGAACGGCCGGCCGGCCACGGCATCGTCGATGGCACGGCGGTAGGTCTGCGCGGTGCGGGCCACGTAGTACAGGCTCTTGGTGCGGCCCTCGATCTTCAGCGAGTCCACGCCAATCTTGACCAGGCGCTCTACGTGCTCGACGGCGCGCAGGTCCTTGCTGTTCATGATGTAGGTGCCGTGCTCGTCTTCCATGATGGGCATCAGCTGCCCCGGGCGGCCGGCTTCTTCCAGCAGGTAGACGTTGTCGGCGGCCGGGTGGCGGGCACTGCCACCGCAGGCGGCGAAGGATTGCTCGGCTTCCTCTTGCGCTTCGTTGAAATTGAAGCCAGCTTCCATCTTGATCGCGATGGCCTCGCCGGTATTGGGGTCCACGGCGCTGTCCTGGGTGCTGTAATTCCAGCGGCAGGCGTTGGTGCAGGTGCCCTGGTTCGGGTCACGCCGGTTGAAGTAGCCCGACAGCAGGCAGCGGCCGGAATAGGCAATGCACAGCGCGCCGTGCACAAACACTTCCAGCTCCATATCCGGGCATTCCTGGCGGATTTTTTCAATCTCGTCCAGGCTCAGCTCGCGCGACAGGATGATGCGGGCCACGCCCACCTTTTGCCAGAATTTCACAGCCGCGTAGTTGACGGTGTTGGCCTGTACCGAGAGGTGAATCGGCACGTCGGCAAAGTTGCCCTTGTCCATGCCTTCGCGCACCATCATGATCAGGCCGGGGTCGGCCATGATCAGCGCATCGGGTTTCAGCGCAATGACGGGCTCGATGTCGCGCAGGTAGGTGCGGACCTTGTCGTTGTGTGGCAGCAGGTTGCTGGTGACAAAGAATTTCTTGCCGCGGGCATGGGCTTCTTCAATGCCAATCTGGATCTGCTCCAGCTTGAATTCGTTGTTGCGCGCGCGTAGGCTGTAGCGGGGCTGGCCGGCGTAGATGGCGTCGGCCCCAAAGTCGTAGGCGGCGCGCATTTTGTCCAGCGATCCGGCTGGTAGTAGCAATTCGGGGGATTTGAGGCTCATACCCCGTATTGTCCCGCAGTGCGTGCCAGGCCGCCGTTTGGGGTGCTTTTTGGCTTCACAATACCGCCATGAAAAAACAGATACTGATTGCCGGCGGTGGCATCGGCGGGCTGGCGGCAGCGCTGGCCAGCTCGCGCGCCGGATGGCCGGTGCAATTGTTGGAACGGACCCGCGAATTCGGGGAAGTGGGTGCCGGCATCCAGATGGGGCCCAATGTGGTGCGCGTCCTGCACGACTGGGGTCTGGGGGTGGAACTGGCCCGCGTGGCCGCCTTTCCCGACATGCTGCGCGTGCGTAACGCCGACTCCGGCGAGGAGCTGGGCCGCCTGATGCTGGGCGAGCGCTCGCGCACGCTCTATGGCGCGCCCTACGCAACCATTCACCGCGCCGACATCCACAAGCTGCTGCTGGCGGCCGTGCAGCAGCACACCGATGCAGAGTTGCACATGGGGCAGTGGGTCGAATCGTTCCATGAAGGGGACGACGGCGTGCACCTGCACACCCTGGACGGCCTGGAGCTGGAAGGGCAGGCGCTGATTGGTGCCGATGGCCTGTGGAGCACCGTGCGCCACTTGCTGCTCAATGACGATGCGCCGCGTGTGACGGGGCATCTGGCCTACCGGGCGCTGATTGCGCAGCGCGACTTGCCTGGCTATTTGCGCAGCCAGCAGGTCACCGTCTGGCTGGGGCCGAACCTGCATGTGGTGCAGTACCCGGTGCGCCGCGGCCACTGGCTCAATGTGGTGGCCATCGTCCATGGCCAGGTCAACGGCGAGGTCGATGACTGGGATCATGAGACCCACGCCTCGGACCTACAGGACGCCATGGGGGAGACCTGCAACAAGCTGCAGGACCTGATCAGCGCCATTCCGAACTGGCGCCTGTGGGCGCTGTGCGACCGTCCGCCCATGACCAGTGCGCGTCAGCAGGCCCAGGGCCGGGTCGCGTTGCTGGGTGATGCGGCGCACCCCATGCGCCCCTACATGGCCCAGGGCGCCGGCATGGCAATTGAGGATGCGGCCTGCCTGCAGACGCTGCTGAAGGATCCGGACATGCCCATGGACAAGCGCCTGGAGCGCTACGCCCAACAACGCTGGCGGCGCAACGCGCGGGTGCAGGCACGCTCCATCCGCAATGGGCAAATCTTCCACGCCAGCGGACTGGTGCGCTGGGGGCGTGACCTGTCGATGAACCTGCTGGGCCAGCGCCTGCTGGATGTGCCCTGGCTCTACCGTGGACCGAACTGAGATGCCGGGCGAGCGTGCGTCGATGAACCCGCGTCGCCGCCTGCTGCTGGCTGCGGGTTGCGCCGTCACCAGTGCCGTGTTGCCCTTGGACGCCATCGGTGCACAGGGCCTGGCAGCGGCTACCCCCTGGCCGACGCGGCCGGTGCGCATTCTGGTGGGTTTTCCGGGTGGCTCCAGCCCGGACCTGACCGCCCGGGCGCTGGCAGAACCCCTGTTGCAGGCCCTGGGGCAGCCCGTGGTCGTGGAAAACCGGCCCGGCGCCAGCGGCAATATTGCGGCCGACCTGGTGGCCAAGGCCCGCGATGGCCACACGCTGGGGCTGATGATCAACGGCAACCTGACCATTGCCCGGCTGCTCAATCCCAAGACCCCCTATGACCCGTTCAAGGACCTGGCCCCCGTGTCCCTGATTGGCACTGCGCCGCTGGTGCTGACGGTGCCCGCCAGTTACGGTGGCACGGCGCAGGACTTTGTGAAAGCCGGCCTGCGGGCGGGCGACACCTGGAGCTACGGCACGCCGGGCCTGGGCACCGTGGCCCATCTGGGCATGGAGTTGATCAAGGCCCAAACCGGCCTGACACCGGTGCACGTGCCATACCCCGGCAACCCGCAGGTGATGAACGCCATGGTGGGTGGGCAGATCCAGTTGGCCCTGTTGCCACCGGGGCTGGCGATGGCGCAGGTGCGAGCAGGGCGGCTCAAGGCGATTGCCGTCACATCCGCCGGACGCAGCAGCCTGGTGGCCGAGTTGCCGAGCCTGGCGGAACTGGGCATTGCCGGCGTGGATCTGGAGGTGTGGAATGCACTGGCGGTGCCGGCCGGCATGCCCCAAGCGGTGGTGCAGCGCCTGGCTGGCCTGGTCAGCGCGATGGTGCGCAGCCCGGAGATGCGCCAGCGCCTGTATGCGCAGGGTTGGCAGGTGGTGGGCTCCTCGCCCGAGGGGCTGGCCCACCGCATGCGCCAGGACGCCGCCGTGCTGGGCGGGGTGCTTGCGCGCCAGGGCATCCGCAACGAATAACGGCAGCCGTCGTGCTGCTGGGTGAAAGTGCAATTTGCTATCAAATGAATAGCTACATATGCTTATTTCACGAGGGCTATAGGCCGATTTCGCTTAAAGTCATTCCGCTGGACCCCGCGGTTGCGTTCAGACCTCGGGCAGCGGCTCGGCGGCCTCTTCGCCGTCCAGTTTCTTCATGTTCTCCAGCAGCTTGAGCAGGTAGTGCAGCGAGTGCGCAATGTCGGCAATCGAGAAGTCCGCCAGCGCCTGCTCGTAATACGCATTGATCTTGGGCTGGGCCAGCACGTTCCAGACATGCCGGCCTGAATCGGTCATCCGGATCAGGCGCGCACGCCGGTC
>JAVBYK010000339.1 GCA_030824095.1 bacterium | reverse complement strand
TCCAGCGCCTCGCGCACCTCGCGCATCAGGTTCAGGTAGTAGTGCAGGTTGTGCACCGTGGCCAGCATCGGGCCCAGCATCTCGCCGCAGCGATCCAGGTGGTGCAGATAGGCCCGTGAAAACCCCTCGCGTCCACCCTGGTCCCACGACACGCCGGACGTGCCCGCGCAGGCATAGCAGGTGCAACTGCTGTCCAGCGGCTGGTGGTCGGTCTTGTGGCGGGCGTTGCGGATCTTCAGATCCCCAAATCGGGTGAACAGCGTGCCGTTGCGTGCGTTGCGAGTGGGCATCACGCAGTCGAACATGTCCACGCCTTCGGCTACGCCCTGCACCAGGTCCTCGGGTGTTCCCACGCCCATCAGGTAGCGCGGTTTGTGCGCGGGAAGACGGTGGGGCGTGTGCGCCATGATGCGGTTCATCTCGTCCTTGGGCTCGCCGACACTGACGCCACCCACGGCGTAGCCGGGGAAGTCCATCTCCACCAGTTGGTCGAGGGACTCCTGGCGCAGGTTCTCGAACATGCCGCCCTGTACGATGCCGAACAGCGCGTTGGGGTTCTCCAGTTTGGCGAATTCGGCCTGGCAGCGCTTGGCCCAGCGCAGGCTGAGTTCCATCGAGCTTCTAGCCTCGCTTTCGGTGGTGATGTGGCCCTTGGTGTCGTAGGGCGTGCATTCGTCGAACTGCATGACGATGTCGCTGTTCAGCACGGTCTGGATCTGCATGCTGATCTCGGGTGTCAGAAACAGTTTGTCGCCGTTGACGGGCGACGCGAACCGTACGCCTTCTTCGCTGATCTTGCGCATTTCGCCCAGGCTCCAGACCTGAAAGCCGCCCGAGTCGGTGAGGATGGGCTTGTTCCACTTCTCGAAGGCATGCAGGCCGCCAAAGCTGGCCATCACGTCCAGCCCGGGTCGCATCCACAAATGGAAGGTGTTGCCCAGGATGATCTGCGCGCCCATGTCGTCCAGGCTGCGGGGCATCACGCCCTTGACCGTGCCATAGGTGCCCACCGGCATGAAGATGGGGGTCTGCACCACGCCGTGGTTGAGCGTGAGTGTGCCGCGGCGGGCGTGGCTGGTGGGGTCGGTGGCGAGGAGTTCGAATTGCAGCATGGCGTGTTCCGGAGGGTGGGGCATTTTACGGGGCGCGCACGGGGCCAGCATTCCCCGGGGGAGCATTTTCGATAGCGCACCGTAAGATACGTTCCATGGCCTGGAAAACATTCCCCTGCTGGGGCACGGTATACGTCGTCCTATTGGGCGCCCTCATCGCAGGCGGCCCGATCGCCCGTGCGGGCGAGGTGCGCGCGGGTGTGCTGGTACTGACGGGTGGTGGCCCCAGGAGTTCGCAGGCACCCAGCGATGTTCGGGCTGCTGGTTACGGACGTGAGCTCGTCAGCAAGGTGTTGCAGGATGCCGGGCTGGATTTTGCCTTTGAGCCCCAGCCGTTTGCGCGGGCCCTGAAAACATTGGAGACCAACCCGAACGCGGTGTTGTTTCCGATGCTGCGCACGGCCGAGCGCGAGTCAAAGTACCAGTGGATTGGCCTGATGGCCAGGCGCAACTATTTTCTGTACCGGCTGGAAAGCCGCAAGGACATTGTCATCCAGTCCCTGGATGACGCCAGGCGTTACCGCATTGGCGTCCTGCGCGGCGATGTGCGCACGGATTACTTGCGTTCCCAGGGTTTTACCGAGGGCGCGGACAAGGGGCTGGAGGTGGTCAACGTCGCATTCAGTTTATTGAAGATGCAGCAAGTGGGCCGCATTGATCTCATTGTGTTTTCGGATGAAGGCATCAAGCTCGCTTGTGAAGAGGCCGTGGTCCACTGTGGTGACTTCGCGCCCGCGTTCCGGCTGGATATCGCGGGCAATCTGTGGCTGGCTGCCAGCCCGCAGATGCTGCCCGAGCGGGTCAATACTCTGCGCAAGGCCTACCAGAAGCAAGAGGACTCGGGGTTTGTTGGCAAGCTGATGAAGAGCGGCCGCCCCGTTGGTGGGTAGCCGGGATCGTCACATGCCGAAATGTACCCGCACCCGTTCTTCCATCAGCGTGCGGGCATCGTCCTCGCTGGCCTGGGCCAGGCGGTCAAAGGTCTTGCGGGCAATGGTGCTGAAGGCGGCCATGACACCGGGGTCGAAGTGGCTGCCGGTGTCTTTGTTCAGGATGGCCATGGCGGCGTCAAAGCCCATGGGTTCCTTGTAGGGGCGTTTGGAGCAGAGGGCGTCAAACACATCGGCCACGGCAAAGATGCGCGCCGCCAGCGGAATGTCGTCGGCCGCCAAGCTGCGCGGGTAGCCCGAGCCGTTCCACTTTTCATGGTGGGCCGCCACCACCGCGTTGGCGCCGGCCAGCCAGCCGATGCCGTCCACAATGCTCTCGCCTTGCGCCACGTGGGTGCGCATGGTGGCCATTTCGGCATCGTCCAGTCGTCCCGGCTTGAGCAGGATGGCGTCGGGGATGCCGATCTTGCCCACGTCGTGCAGGAAGCTGCCGACGATCAGCTCCTGCATGGCGCTGCCTTTCAGTCCCAGCTCCTCGCCAATGCGCGCGGCGATCCAGGCCACGCGGTAGTTGTGGGCACCGGTGTCGGAGTCACGTTTGGCAATGGCGCGGCCCAGGGCCTCCATCATCGCGATGTGGGATTCCAGCACCTCTCGCGCCTTGCGGGCGTTGTCGGCCGACAGGTGCACCACTACCGGGTAGAGCACGGCGCCACAAACCAGCGAGGCCAGGCCCACCATCAGCGCCATGGTCAGGGAGTCGTTGAAAATCTGGTCCTGTTGCCACTGCGGCACCACGCGCACGCCTTCAAAGTAACCGGTGATGGGCGCCAGGGTGTCGGTGGCCGATGTGCGCAGGGGGATAAAAACCCGCAGCAGCCACAGGTTCGGTGACGGCTTGATGCTTTCGTACGATGCTGCGGTGTAGTTCGGTGCACCGTGTTTGGGAAGCTGGGTCTCCACCGCCTCGCCTTCGGTGGTCATGGATTCGGCTAGCTTGCGGCCCTGGGTGTCGTAGATCTCGGCGATGTCGAACAGGCCGCCGGCAATGGCGTAGGCCGCTTCCCGGGCGTGTTGCTGCGCATCCGGGCCGCTGAGGTTGATGGAGTCGAAGCGGTGCAGCAGCCGGCCGGATTCCTCGTTGGCCAGGGCCACCACGCTTTCCTCCGCTGCCTCGCGGGCCACCCACCAGGCAATCGGGCTGGCCAGGGACGCCAGCACGACGCTGACCAGCGCGATGCGCAGGGCGGTCCGTTTCTGAAAGGGGTCCATGGGACTATGGTACTCGGGACTTCTTGCCGGTTTCTTAAGAAAGGGTCTGGCGTGCCAGCAGCATTGCATCCCCATAGCTGAAGAAGCGGTACTGCCGTTCAATCGCGGTGCGGTACAGGTCCATGATGGGCTGGTAGCCGGCAAAGGCGCTGACCAGCATCATCAGGCTGGACTTGGGCAGGTGGAAGTTGGTCACCAGCAGGTCGATCAGTTGGAAATCAAACCCCGGCGTGATGAAGATGCGGGTGTCGCCGCGCGCAACGCCGCTGTGGGCCCAGCTCTCCAGCGTGCGCACCGTGGTGGTTCCCACGGCAACAATGCGCCCGCCACGGGCCTTGCAGTCGGCAACCGCCTGCTCGGCGGCGTCGGGCACCTCGTACCACTCGCTGTGCATCTGGTGCTCGGACAGGTTTTCGGTCTTGACCGGCTGGAAGGTGCCGGCGCCCACATGCAGCGTCACATGGGCGCGCTGCACACCCATGGCGTCGATCTGGGCCAGCAACGCCTCGTCAAAGTGCAGCGCGGCGGTGGGCGCAGCCACGGCGCCGGGGCTCTTGGCGAAAACGGTCTGGTAGCGTTTGGCGTCCTCGGCCGAGTCGGTGTGGGTGATGTAGGGCGGCAGCGGAACGTGACCGTGGCGCTCCATCAGCGTGTACGGGTCATCCCCTGCGTCATTGGACAGCACGAAGCGGAACAGCGGCCCATCGGCATCCGGCCAGCGGCCCAGCATGGTGGCGCTCAGTCCATCGGCGTGGCCGGGGGAGCAGACCAATTTGAGTGTGGCGCCGACCTCGGGCTTCTTGCTGACGCGCATGTGGGCCGCCACCTGGTTGCCGCCCAGCACGCGCTCCACCAGCAGTTCGACCTTGCCACCGGTGGCCTTTTCGCCAAACAGGCGGGCGTTGACGACCTTGGTGTCGTTGAACACCAGCAGGTCACCGGCGTGCAGCAGGGAGGGCAGTTCACGGAAGATGCGGTCCACCGGCGGCTGGCAGGTGCCATCCAGCAGGCGCGAACCGCTGCGCTCGGGTGCCGGGTGCTGGGCGATCAGGTTTTCGGGCAGAGCGAAATCGAAGTCGCTGAGGGTGTGGTGGGTGGTCACGGTGTTGACCACGGCGGG
>JAVBYK010000529.1 GCA_030824095.1 bacterium | reverse complement strand
GAAAGGTTACGGCAATGTCGGTTTCGCTTACCCAGGCCAGGATTCTGGTCATTGACGACTTCCAGGGCATGCGCACCATGCTGCGCGACTTCCTGCGTGCCATGGGTGTCACCCGCGTGGACACGGCCGCCAACGGCAAGGAGGCGATCAGCCAGTTGCGTAGCGCGCGCTACGACATCGTGATCTGCGACTTCAACCTGGGGCTGGGCCAGAACGGCCAGCAGGTGCTGGACGAGGCCCGCATGCACGACTACATTGGCGTCTCCACGATCTGGGTCATGGTGACGGCCGAGAAGACCACCGACATGGTGATGGGTGCGGCCGAGGTCAAGCCCGATGACTACCTGCTCAAGCCCATCAACCAGAGCCTGCTGGAAACCCGGCTGGAGAAACTGATCGTGCGCAAACTGACGCTGCGCGGCATTGAGGAGGCCATCAAGGCCAAGGACTTCATGGCCGCCATAGCCCAGTGCGACCAGCAGCTCAAGACACCCGGCGTGGTCAACCCGCAGGAAATCCTGCGCATCAAGAGCGACCTGTTGCTGACCGTGGGTGACTTTGATGCGGCCGGCGCCCTGTTTGACTCGGTGCTGTCCACCCGCAGCGTGCCCTGGGCCCGGACCGGCTTGGGCAAGGTGGCTTTCTACAAGGGTCAGTACGCCCAGGCGCGGGACGCTTTTCAGCAGGTGCTGACCGAGAACCGCATGTTCATGGAAGCGTCGGACTGGCTGGTGAAGACGCTGGACGCCATGGGCGATGCCGAGCACGCGCAGCAGGTGCTGCTGGACGCCGTCAAGCTCTCACCCAACTCAGCCACGCGGCAGAAGACGCTGGGCGACACGGCGCTGAAAAATGGCGCACTGGACGTGGCCCAGGCCGCATTCGAGAAGACCATCAAGATCAGCGAGTTTTCACCGCACAAGAGCCCGTCGGCCTTCACCGGCCTGGCCAAGGTGTTCACCGCCCTGGACACGCCTGAGGAAGCGCTGAAAGTGCTGTCCAAAGGCCGCACGGCTTTCCGCGACAGCCCCGAAGCCGCCATCCAGACCGCCGCCGCCGAGAGTGCGGTGTACAAGAAGATGGGCGATACCGCGAAATCTGAAGCGGCCATGGCCAACGCCGAGCAACTGATGGCCGCCCTGCCCGGCAAGGTCAGCCCCGAGGTGGCCCTTGAGGTGGCGCAGAACCTGCTGGCACTCGGCCGCAAGGACAAGGCCTGCGACCTGATGCGCGACCTGGTGAAAAACAACCACGAGAACGCCACCATCTCGCGCCAGGTGGAGTCCCTGTTCGACCAAGCCGAACTCGGTGCCGAGGGCCGCTCACTGATCCAGGAATCGCAGCAGGAGGTTGTCAACATCAACAACCAGGGCGTGATGCTGGCCAAGAAGGGCGAATTCCTGGAAGGCGCCAAGCTGCTGCGCACAGCGGTGCAGAACCTGCCCAACAGCGAAGTGGTCATCATGAACCTGTGCGGCCTGTTGATCGGCCTGATGCGCAAGGAAGGCAAGACCGACGCGCTGGTGCACGAGGTCAAGGGCCTGCTGGAACGCGTGGGGCAGTTGAACCCTGCGAACAAGAAATACCATTTGTATCTGGATGCGATCAACCGGGGGGAGTGATCCGCTGCGGAAACTTCAGACATTGGTTGCCGAATCACTTGCAACACGTTCTCTTCATTTGCAGCATGAACCGCTGGCGCAGCCCAACGGCCGAGCAAGTCTTTGCCGAGCACCCAGGGATTGAATGCACATCTGCCGGCCTGAACCATGGTGCAGACAATCCCTTGACCCCGGAACTCATTGAATGGGCAGACCTCATCTTCGTCATGGAACGCGAACACAAGACGAAACTCGCCAAAGCGTTTAAACCGTACTTGTGTGGAAAACGTGTCGTGTGTCTGAGCATTCCAGACAATTACAGGTTCATGGACCCGGCCCTTGTCAAGTTGTTGAATGCCAAGGTCACTGGGTTTCTACCAAATGCGTAGAAATGGCGTGACCGGGCGTAGTGCAGTTGCGCAGCGGGAGCAGACAACTGTGCACAGCCCCTGTTTATGGGGTCTTCGACATTGTTGCTGCGGTTAACATGATGTCGAAATTTAATTGACCATGACGCCGACTAGCCCGCAAGTGAAGCGAACATACACCCGAGCATCAAGGGCTGCGGCAAATGCGCTCCTGCTCATATTTTTGGGGCTGTTGTACTTCAACGCTCGAAATAGTGGACTAGCTTTCGCTCTTCTTGCGTTGGCGGCAGGCGGTCCGGCTATTTTCTACTACGGGTACTTCATCGCCTCACAACGCTGTGAATGGTGCAGAGAATCTATTGTTGAACCGTACAGCTCGTATGAGCCGGTCATGAACTTTTTCGCGGTCGTAACGCCGTTTCGTGTTCCGTTGCGGTGTCCTCACTGCAACGCCTTGACTCCTTGGACGAGAAACATGCGGAGCGACAACGGAGATGCCGTCTAAACGCAGGCGTTAATGTCTGCTTTAGAGCCGAGTAGAAGACTGCGATCAGCCTGAACCCGACATC
Organism: bacterium; assembly: GCA_030824095.1. Lineage (GTDB taxonomy): Bacteria > Pseudomonadota > Gammaproteobacteria > Burkholderiales > Burkholderiaceae_C > Allorhodoferax. The sequence goes on along the minus strand of JAVBYK010000529.1, from coordinate 1,857 downwards.
CCCAATAACTTCAAAGCACGAAACCCGATGATGAAGCACCTCCTCCTCGCACTCACCATTCTGCTCAGCAGCGCATCCTTTAACGTTTCTGCGAGCACAGAGAGTGATCAGCAGGCCGAGATGCTGCTGGAGAAATTGGACCTGGAACGCGTGCTCAACGCCAGCATCGAGCAGACGCTGGAGCGCCAGATGCAACAGGTGCCTGCCATGCGGCCCTACAAGCGTGTGATGCTGCAGTTCTTCGCAAAGTACATGAGTTACCAGGCGCTCAAGCCTGCGATGGTCGGTCTCTATAGCCAGGCCTTCACAGCCCAAGAGCTGAGCGAGATCAGCGCGTTTTATGACACGCCAACGGGAAAGAAAACCATTCGGTTGTTGCCCGAATTGATGGCCAAGGGTGGAGAAATCGGGCTGCAGCAAGTTCAGGCGCACATGCCGGAGTTACAGCAAATGATCAAGGACGAAGCGGCCACGCTGGGGAAGCCAGCAACGAAATAGTGCGAGGCCCGCACGGCATATTTGCTACAAAACAAATAGCTAAAAGCCCAATATCCACGAGGGCTAGCGCCCTATTTTGATCCTAATGACTCCTTGAACTCCACCACGCAGAAGCTGGCCGCGTAGTCGGTCTCATCCGTCACGCTGATGTGGGCGCTGAGCTTGCGGGCTTCGAACCAGTCTTTCAGCCCGCCATGTAACACGATGGTGGGCGCGCCGCTGGGGAGCTTGGCGACTTCGCACTCTCGCCAGGTCATGGGCATGCGCATGCCCAGCCCAATGGCCTTGCTGAAGGCCTCCTTGGCGGAGAAGCGGGTGGCCAGGTAGCGGATGCCGCGCTCGGGCCAGCGCTGGCTGCGCGCCTGCCAGGTGGCGAATTCGGCCTCGCTCAAAATCTTGGCGGCAAAGCGGTCACCGTGGCGCTCCAGGCTCTCGCGGATGCGGCGCACGTCGCAGATGTCAGTGCCGATGCCGTAAATCACTTCAAACAGTCCAGATAGGCCTTGATCGTTGCGTCATACCCCAGTTCCAGCGCGTCGGCGATCAGCGCGTGGCCGATGGACACTTCCTGCACACCAGGCACCGTGCGCACAAAAGCGGCCAGGTTGTCACGGTTCAGGTCGTGGCCGGCGTTGACGCCCAGCCCGGCGTCCAGCGCGGCCTGGGCGGCGCGGGCAAAGCGCTTCAATTGGGCGTCCTGGTCCGGCGTGCCCCAGGCGGCGGCGTAGGGTTCGGTGTAGAGCTCGATGCGGTCGGCACCCACAGCCCGGGCGGCGGCCATCGCGGCGGGCTCGGCATCCATGAACAGGCTCACGCGCAGGCCCAGGGCATGGGCCTGATCAATCAATGGTTTTAGTCGCTCGGCGTCCTGCGGAAAGGTCCAGCCGTGGTCGCTGGTGAATTGGCCTTCGGAGTCGGGCACGAAGGTGACCTGGTGTACCGGCAGCTTGCGCGCCACCAGATCGGCCACGCAGTCCATCAGGTTGTGGAAGGGGTTGCCCTCGACGTTGAATTCGCGGTCCGGCCAGGCCTTGAGCAGTGCGGCCAGGTCGGTCACGTCATCGGCGCGGATGTGGCGCGCGTCCGGGCGCGGGTGCACGGTGATGCCGGCGGCACCGGCCCGCAGACACAACGTGGCCGCGCGGGTGACGCTGGGAATGCCCAGGTGGCGGGTGTTGCGCACCAGGGCGACCTTGTTGAGGTTGACGGAGAGATGGGTTTTCATTGTGCGTGCAATCAAAGTGATTGGATGTCGATCATCATCTGCCGCGTGCGCAGGGTTTTGACACCGCAATGGTAGTGCAGCAGGGTTCGCAGTTGCGGCTTGAGTTCGCTGGTCACGGCGGCGCAGGCGCGCAG
>JAVBYK010000157.1 GCA_030824095.1 bacterium | reverse complement strand
GCATCGCGCATGGACATGCCGCGCACCTTCAGCAGGTAATCGGGCTGGCGCTGGAACAGGCTGTTTTCCACGTAGTAGGTCTGGTCCACATGTTCCTGCGCGAGAATGGGCGAGCCGGCAGCCACACGACCAATGAGCGGTAGCGCCAATTGGGCCAGACCGGGCAGCGGCAGCGAGAATTGTTTGATGCGGGACTCGTGGATGGAGCGCAACGTGTCACTCTTGAGGCGGATGCCGCGGGACGTGCCGCTAACCAGTTCGATGACGCCCTTGCGCGCCAGGGCTTGCAGGTGCTCTTCGGCGGCGTTAGCGGACTTGAAGCCAAGCTCGTTGGCAATTTCGGCGCGGGTGGGGGGGGCCCCGGTGCGTGCGATGGCGCTTTGGATCAGGTCCAGAATCTGTTGTTGCCGAGCGGTGAGTTTAGGACTTTCAAGCATGCTGACTCCTTGGTTCTGGGCCGGTTGGCTGTTGGTCTATACACACTGTTTCGGCATCCAGTAGCTGTATTTTTAACCAGTTTTATTTTGTTTGCAAGTGGAAAGCACAAATATGTTGAAAAAAGTGGCATTCCTGGGGACCGGGGGCACGATTGCAGGGACGGCCAGCAGCGCATCCGACAACGTGGGCTACCGGGCGGCCCAGGTAGGCGTGGCGCAGTTGCTGGATGCCATTGCACCCCTGCGATCTGCCTTGGGCGGGTGGGAGCCGGTGTTCGAGCAGGTTGCTCAAGTCGATAGCAAGGATATGGGCTGGGCGCAGTGGTCGGCGCTGGCGCAACGGGTCCAGCACCAACTGAGCCAGCCGGATGTCGCTGCAGTGGTGATCACCCATGGCACCGATACTCTGGAGGAGACGGCCTACTTCCTGTCCCGCGTGCTCCCAGTGGATTTGCAGGCCAAGCCGGTGGTGTTGACCTGTGCGATGCGCCCCGCGTCCTCGCTGGTGCCCGATGGTCCGCAGAACGTGCTGGACGCGGTGGCGGTTGCCCAGTCTGCACAGGCCCGTGGTGTGCTGGCGGTGTGTGCCGGCACTGTCCATTGCGCACGGGATGTGCAAAAGGTTCACACCTACCGGCTCAATGCCTTCGATTCCGGGGATGCCGGTCCCCTGGGCTATGTGGAGGAGGGCGTGGTGCGCTGGCTGCATGCCTGCCCCACAGGCGCCAATACGGGTGCGCGAATGGACTGGCAGCGGTGGGCCGCGGTCGATTGGCCCCGAGTGGAAATTGTCATGAACTATGTTGGCGCCAGCGGTGCCAGTGTGCGAGCCATGTGCGCCGCGCCAGCGATTGGTGCGCAACCGGTGCAAGGCATCGTGGTGGCCGGCACGGGCAACGGCACTATCCACCAGGATCTGGAGCGTGGCCTGTTGGAGGCGCAGGCCCAGGGTGTGCGCATCGTGCGCGCCACGCGTTGTGCGCAGGGCGTCGTGGTGGCCGGTCCGGCTACGGGCGGATTGGCGCACTCTGAAGGGTTGTCCCCAGTCAAGGCCCGCATTGCGTTGATGCTGGAGCTGATGGCCGAGCAGCAGTGCGCCAATGGGCAATAAAAAAGGCCGCAGTGCGGCCTTTTTTTTGGGGGTGAACTGGGTGCGCGGATTTAGCTGCCCAATGCTTCAAAGGCCCGGCTCTTGATCACTTCCACGTCGCCCGTGCCGCTGATGGCGCGGTATTTGGGAGCCGCTGCTGGCTCGGCCTTGGCCCAGCTGCTGTAGTAGTCCACCAGGGGGCGGGTCTGGGCGCTGTAGACGTCCAGGCGCTTCTTGACGGTTTCTTCCTGATCGTCGGGGCGTTGCACCAGCGGCTCACCGGTCACGTCGTCCTTGCCTTCCACCTTGGGTGGGTTGAACTTGACGTGGTAGGTGCGACCCGATGCAGGGTGCGAGCGGCGGCCGCTCATGCGTTCGATGATGGCATCAAACGGTACATCAATTTCCAGCACATAGTCCAGCTTCACGCCGGCGGCCTTCATGGCGTCGGCCTGGGGGATGGTGCGGGGGAAACCGTCGAAGAGAAAGCCTTGGGCGCAATCGGGCTGGGCGATGCGTTCCTTGACGAGGTTGATGATCAGGTCATCACTCACCAAGCCACCGGATTTCATGATGGCATCGGCTTGCTGGCCCAAAGGCGTGCCGGCCTTGACGGCTGCACGCAGCATGTCGCCGGTAGAAATCTGCGGAATGCCGTATTTTTGGCAGATGAACGTGGCTTGTGTGCCTTTGCCCGCACCTGGTGCGCCCAACAAAATCAGTCTCATGGATACCCTCGGATAGAACTAGAACCCTTAGCGCGGCCATCAGCGCCCCGGGGGACGCTTCACGATACGCGATTACTACCCGAGAATAGCATGGACCACCCGGCTGCTAACTTACAGACGCAGCGCCTTGGGCAAGAAATAGCGCGCGCACGCGCTCCAAGTCTTCCGGGGTGTCCACTCCGGGGCCGGGGGCGTGGCTGGTCACGTGGACCGCAATGCGGTGGCCGTGCCACATGGCACGCAATTGCTCCAAAGCCTCGGTGACTTCCATCGGCGCCTGTTCCAGCAGGGGGAATTGGCGCAGGAAGCCAACGCGGTAGGAATAGATGCCGATGTGGCGCAGCGGCGCCGGCTGTGGCAACGTGTGCAGGCCCTGGGCAAAGCCGTCACGCCACCAGGCGATGGGTGCACGGCTGAAATACAGGGCCAGGCCCCGGGCGTCGTGCACGACCTTGACCACATTGGGGTTGGCAAAGTCGTGGATGCTGTCGATGGGGTGCGCTGCGGTGCCCATGCTGGCGTCCGGGTTGGTTCGTAACGTGTCGGCCACGGCCCGAACCAGCGCGGGGTCGATCAGGGGTTCGTCGCCCTGCACATTGACTACGATGGCGTCGTCACCCAGGCCCAGCAACTCGCAGGCTTCGGCCAGGCGGTCGCTGCCGGATGGGTGGTCTTCGCGGGTCAGAACGGCCTCAATCCCATGCTGTTGGCAGGCGGCCAGGATGGACGGGCTGTCAGCCGCAACCACAATGCGGGTGGACGCCGGCAGGCCCGAGCGCACACGCTGGGCCACGCGCACCACCATGGGCACGCCGCCAATGTCGGCCAGGGGTTTGTTGGGCAGGCGGCTGGAGGCCAGCCGTGCCGGGATTAGGACTGTGTAGTCCATGGGCACTCTACAGGCCGAGTTCGGCGTCGGTCAGGGTGCGGGCCTCGTTTTCCAGTAGCACCGGAATGCCGTCGCGCACGGGATAGGCCAAGCGTGCGGAGCGGGAAATCAATTCCTGCTTTTCGCGGTCGTATTCCAGGGGGCCCTTGGTCACAGGGCAAACGATGAGTTCAAGAAGTCTGGTGTCCATGCCCAGATGATAGCCGTGCCGTCAGCGCCTGCGAGAGGGCCCCGTCCAGCGCCGCGAAAAATGCGGGCTCGGGTGCAAACACCAAGGGAATAGCCAGCGCATCGGGGGCCACCTGCCACAGCTTGGCGGCATCCTTCTCGGTACAAATCAGGGTGTAGCCCTCGTGGATACTGCGTTTTAAGCTATCAAAATCATAGTGATCTGGCAGTGAAATGGTGTCCGCCAGCGGCAGCTGGAGCGCGCGCAGCATGCCGAAAAATGCCTCTGGCCGCGCAATGCCGGCCAAAGCCAGCAGGGGTTTGGGGCCTGTCGTACGTAGATCGTCCAGCGGGACATGCGCGCCGTCACGGCGCACCGCATACGGCGCCAGGCTGCGCTGCGCGGTATGACCGACGAAGGTGCGCTGGCCGCCGGTGTGCAGCACCAACAAGCGATCCTCGCGCTGTCCCGCTTGGCTGAGCGTCCGGCGCGGCCAGGGCTCACGCAACGGGCCGGCAGGCAGCAGCCAACCGTTGCCAATGCCGCGGTCGTCAAAGACGCAGACTTCCAGATCCCGGTACAACGCGTAGTGCTGCAGGCCATCGTCGCATACCAGCACCTGGGTTTGCGGGTGGCGTGTCAGCAGGGCTGTTGCGGCCGCATGGCGGGTGTCACCCACCCAGACCGGTGCATGGGTGGCACGGTGGATCAGCAGGGGTTCATCTCCGACCGCCTGGGGGCGCGAATGGGCCAGCACTTCGACGTTACCCGAGGTGGTGCGGCCATACCCGCGCGAGATCACTCCGACCTGCAAGCCACGCTCGCGCAGATGCCCAACCAGGGCGATGGCGGTGGGGGTCTTGCCCGCGCCGCCGGCGATCACATTGCCGACGACGATGACGGGCACCGGGACGCGTTGGATTTCCAGCAGCCCCGTGGCGTACAGGAGTCGCCGTGTACCAACCAGCAGGCGATACAACCAGGAAACTGGCCACAGTAGTGTGGCCAAGGGGCCGCGCCCGGTCCAGGCGTTCAGCAGAGTACCGTGCAGCCCCTGCCGCCCGGCGCCCGGCATGCCGCTAGCGGC
>JAVBYK010000104.1 GCA_030824095.1 bacterium | reverse complement strand
AAAAAGGTGTTGCAGAAAGAAATAAGCTGTGGCACAATAGCAGGCTTCGCTTGAAAAAGCAGAAGTTTCTGCCCAAATGGAGGCATTGCGAGTGGTTCGTGATGCGGACAGCGGGCCCAAGACTGACTCGGTGTTGGTGTTTGCCAGAGAGCTGGCAGGTGCTGCTCCTGGTGCAAGTTGGGAATATTGAAATGATCCAGACTGAATCTCGATTAGAAGTCGCTGACAATACCGGCGCGAAGTCCGTCCTGTGCATCAAGGTGCTGGGTGGGTCTAAGCGTCGCTACGCAACAGTTGGCGACATCATTAAAGTTAGCATCAAAGAAGCTGCGCCCCGTGGCCGCGTCAAAAAAGGCGAGGTCTACAGTGCTGTGGTGGTGCGTACTGCCAAGGGCATTCGTCGCGGCGACGGCTCTCTGGTGAAATTTGACGGCAACGCAGCAGTGTTGCTCAACGCCAAGTTGGAGCCCATCGGCACCCGTATCTTTGGACCCGTGACGCGTGAACTGCGTACCGAGAAGTTCATGAAGATCGTGTCTCTGGCTCCTGAAGTTTTGTAAGGACACGCCATGAACAAGATTCGCAAGGGCGACGAAGTCATCGTTATCGCAGGACGCGATAAGGGTAAGCGCGGGACAGTGTCTCTGCGCAAGGACGACTCCCATCTGGTTGTCGAGGGTGTCAACTTGGTGAAGAAACACACCAAGCCTAACCCCATGAAGGGTGCGGCCGGCGGTATTGTTGAAAAGACAATGCCCATTCACCAGTCCAATGTGGCAATTTTCAATGCTGCAACTGGTAAGGCGGACCGTGTTGGTATCAAGGTGCTGGCTGACGGCAAACGCACACGCGTTTTCAAGTCCAGCGGCGAAGAAATCAAGGTGGCATAACCATGGCTCGTTTGCAACAACAATACCGCGAAAAGCTGGCTCCCGAGCTGATGGCCAAGTTTGGCTACACCTCGCCCATGCAAGTGCCACGTCTGACCAAGATCACTCTGAACATGGGTGTGAGCGAAGCAGTCGCCGACAAGAAGGTCATGGATCATGCTGTGAGCGACCTGACCAAGATCGCTGGCCAGAAGCCCGTGGTCACGATGTCCAAGAAGGCCATTGCGGGCTTCAAGATTCGTGAAAACCAGGCCATCGGCTGCATGGTGACTTTGCGCGGCGTGCAGATGTATGAATTCCTGGATCGTTTCGTCACCGTGGCTCTGCCGCGTGTCCGCGACTTCCGTGGTATTTCCGGTCGCGCATTTGATGGTCGTGGTAACTACAACATCGGCGTCAAAGAGCAGATCATTTTCCCTGAGATTGAATATGACAAGGTGGATGCCTTGCGCGGCCTCAATATCAGCATCACCACGACGGCCAAGACCGACGAAGAGTGCAAGGCGCTCCTCACCGGCTTCCGTTTCCCGTTCAAGAACTGAGGTGACCTGTGGCTAAAATGGCTTTAATCCAGCGTGAGCTGAAGCGTGATCAATTGGCTGCCAAGTACGCCAAGAAATACGCAGAATTCAAGGCAATTGCCGGTGACGCAAAGCGCACCGATGAAGAGCGTGCTGCTGCCCGTCTGGGTCTGCAAAAGCTCCCTCGCAATGCCAACCCAACCCGTCAACGCAACCGTTGCTCCATCACTGGTCGTCCCCGTGGCACGTTCCAGCACTTTGGTCTCGGTCGCGCCAAGATTCGTGAAATGGCCTTTGCAGGGGAAATCCCCGGCATCGTCAAGGCCAGCTGGTAAGCGACAGGAGAACCAAACATGAGCATGAGTGATCCCATCGCTGACTTGTTGACACGCATCCGCAACGCACAAATGGTGGCCAAGACTACCGTTTCCGTGCCTTCTTCCAAAGTGAAGGTTGCGATTGCCCAAGTGTTGAAAGACGAAGGCTACATCGACAATTTCAAGGTTTCCACCGAAGGCGGCAAGTCCGAGCTGGAAATTGCCTTGAAGTACTACGCAGGCAAGCCTGTGATTGAGCGTATTGAGCGCGTTAGCCGTCCTGGCCTGCGTGTTTATCGCGGAAGCGATGCCATTCCCCAGGTCCAAAACGGCCTTGGTGTTGCCATCGTGACTACGCCTCAGGGCGTCATGACAGATCGCAAAGCGCGCGCTACCGGTGTCGGCGGCGAAGTTTTGTGCTACGTCGCTTAACCCTACATAGAGGAGAAGTTAAAAATGTCCCGTGTAGGTAAACTCCCTGTCAATGTACCCGCTGGTGTGGATGTGTCGATCAAAGACAGCAACATCAGTGTTAAAGGTACCGGCGGTACTCTGCAGCTGACCCTGAACAGCCTGGTAAAGGTTGTCAACGACGCAGGCAAGCTGAGCTTTCAGCCTGCCAACGATTCTCGTGAAGCCGACGCCATGTCCGGCACCATGCGCCAATTGGTGAACAACATGGTGGTGGGCGTGACCCAGGGTTTCGAGAAGAAATTGAGCCTGATTGGCGTGGGTTACAAGGCCCAAGCTGCAGGCGCGAAATTGAATCTGGCTGTGGGTTACTCCCACCCCGTCAATATCGATATGCCTGCTGGAATCAGCGTTGCTACGCCGACACCAACAGAAATCCTGATCAAGGGTGCTGACCGCCAACGTGTGGGTCAGATCGCCGCTGAGATTCGTGCTGTTCGTCCGCCCGAGCCCTACAAGGGCAAAGGCATCCGCTATGCGGACGAGAAGATCACGATCAAAGAAACCAAGAAGAAATAAGGAGCTGCAACATGTTGACCAAAAAAGAGCAGCGTCTTCGCAGGGCCCGTCAAACCCGCATTCGCATTGCTACGCAAGGCGTTGCACGTTTGACCGTGAATCGTACCAATTTGCATATCTACGCCAGTGTGATTTCTGGCGACGGTGGCAAGGTGCTGGCTGCAGCTTCTACGGCCGAACTCGAAGTTCGCAAGGCCTTGGGTGCGGCGGGCAAGGGTGGCAATGTTGCCGCGGCCCAAATCATCGGCAAGCGTGTGGCTGAAAAAGCCAAGGCAGCCGGTGTCGAAAAAGTCGCATTTGATCGTGCAGGTTTTGCGTACCATGGCCGCGTCAAAGCGCTGGCTGATGCGGCACGTGAAGCTGGCTTGCAGTTCTAAGCAGATCGGAATACAGAATGGCTAAAGTTCAAGCGAAGATGCAGGGTAAGGCTGAAGGGCCTGAAGACGGCCTGCGCGAAAAGATGATCGCGATCAATCGCGTCACCAAGGTGGTTAAGGGCGGCCGTATTCTCGGTTTTGCAGCTCTGACCGTCGTGGGTGATGGCGAAGGTCGCATTGGCATGGGCAAGGGTAAGTCCAAGGAAGTTCCCGCTGCCGTGCAAAAGGCAATGGAAGAAGCCCGTCGCAACATGATCAAGGTGTCGCTGAAGAATGGCTCCATTCACCACCAGGTGAAGGGTCATCACGGTGCTGCCAATGTCATGATGGCGCCCGCCCCCAAAGGTACCGGCATCATTGCTGGTGGTCCTATGCGCGCGGTGTTTGAAGTGGTTGGTATCACGGACATTGTGGCCAAGAGCCACGGATCCACCAACCCCTACAACATGGTTCGTGCCACCCTGGATGCACTGGCAGTGTCGACGACACCGTCGGAAGTTGCAGCCAAGCGCGGCAAGACGGTTGAAGAACTCTTTGTCTAAAGGCGGACTTCACAATGACAACACAACAAACCGTAAAGATCCAATTGGTGCGTAGCCCCATTGGAACCAAAGAGTCGCACCGCGCTACTGTGCGTGGCCTGGGTCTGCGCAAGCTGCGCAGCACCAGCGAACTGGTGGATACACCCGAAGTTCGCGGCATGATTAACAAGATCAGTTATCTGGTCCGAGTGCTTTAAGAGGTTGATGATGGAACTCAATAGCATTAAACCGGCGGATGGCGCCAAGCATTACAAGCGCCGTGTTGGCCGTGGTATCGGCTCTGGCCTGGGCAAGACGGCTGGTCGCGGTCACAAGGGACAGAAGTCTCGCGCAGGTGGCTACCACAAGGTGGGTTTTGAAGGCGGCCAGATGCCTATGCATCGCCGTCTGCCGAAGCGTGGCTTCAAGTCGCATCTGTTGCAGTTCAATGCAGAGATCACTTTGTCTGCGCTGGAATCCTTGGGTCTGTCCGATGTGGATCTGTTGACACTCAAGCAAGAGAAGCTGGTTGGACAATTGGCGAAGGTCGTCAAGGTTATCAATACTGGTGCCATTACCAAGGCTGTCAAGCTCAATGGTATTGGTGCTACGGCTGGTGCCAAGGCTGCTATTGAAGCGGCCGGCGGTAGCGTAGCCTGAAGTTTGAAGCTGAAAGAGAAATAAGTGGCAACTACCGCAGCTCAAATGGCAAAGACGGACAAGTTCGGTGACTTGCGTCGTCGGCTTGTGTTTTTGTTGCTCGCACTGGTTGTGTACCGTGTTGGTGC
>JAVBYK010000398.1 GCA_030824095.1 bacterium | reverse complement strand
TAGTCCTGCAGCGCACGCCCCAGCCAGCCGGTGGGTGACACGGGTCGGGGCGCACCCGAGCCGGGGCCGCCCTGGAAAAACACCAGATACGGCAGATCCGCATTTTCCTTGCCCGGCGCCACCACCTCGCGCGCATAGACGCTGATAGTCGGGCCGGGGTTCTGGTAGTCCAGCGGCAGTTCAAACGCATGTTCCCGCAGCACCAGGCCGGGAATGCGGTGGGAGGCAATCATCACGGTATCAGTCCTTTTTTTTTACACTATTGCTGGCCGGTGATTTCCTTGAAGAAGGCGTCCGGCGAGGGCTTGCGCTGCAGGAAGGCTTCCACCAGTTCAGCCGGTGCGCGTTGGCCGCCGTTTTCCAGGATCAACTGGCGGTAACGGGCTCCCTGCGAAGGGTCCATCACATTGGCACCAAAGGCAGAACGCATGTCCAGCGCCAGCACTTCGGACCACATGTAACCGTAGTAGCCGGCCTGGTAGCCACCCATGACGTGGCCGAACGCGGCCGGCGTCAGCGTGCCGGTCACATGGCCCAGCGGCGTCTTGCCCTCCAGCCCCACCCAGGTCTGCATCGGATCCACCAGCGTCGGTGTGTGCAGTGCCATGTCCCAGGCCGCATACAGGCGTTGGCGGGCGTAGAACAGGCCCTTGCCGAAGGCCCGGGAGGCGTTCATGCGGGAAATCAGTTGGGGATCAATCGGCTTGCAGGTGGGGCAGACTTTGGCAAACAGTGCCAGCGACTCGGGCCGGCGCGACCATTCCTCGTACATCTGCGACGGGGCCTCAACAAAGTCGCGCTTCACACCCGTGCCGGCATTCAGTACGTAGCGCGTCTTCGACAGCACACCGTGCATGATGTGGCCAAACTCGTGGAACAGGGTTTCCAGTTCGTTCTGGTCAAAGCCTTCGCGGTTGAAATTGGTCACCAGCACCGATACCGGAGTGCGGCCGGCCAAGGTCGACACGCCGCGCACCGGGAAGGCTGCGGCGTGCTTGTATTTGCCGTCCCGCGGGAACAGGTCCAGATAGAAGCTGGAGAGGTACTGGCCGCTCTTGCTGTCAAACACGTCGTAGCCGCGCACATCGGCCTGCCAGACCGGCAACGCCTTGTTCGGCTTGAACTGCACACCATACAAGGTGCTGGTCACTTCCATCATCCAGGCGATGGTCGGGTCGGTGGGAAACTGGGCGCGCACCTCGCGTTGGTCCACGCTGTAGCGGGCCTTCTTGAGACGCTGCTGGTAGAACGGAACATCCCAGCGCTGCAGTACCACGTCCTTGTCGCCGGTCAGTGCCACTTTTTCGACGCGCAGTTCCTCCAGTTCCTTGCGCTCCAGCGCCTCGACACGACCCTGCACATCGTCCAGGAAGCGGTTTACCGCCTGGGCCGAGCCGGCCATCTTGCGCTTGATGACCCAGTCGGCAAAGTTGGTCGCACCCATCAGTTGCGCCAGTTCCAGGCGCAACTGCACGGCTTCCTTGAGCAGTTCCAGATTCGGCTGGCCGCCGCGCTGCTGGAATGCGGTCCAGAAGGCCTTGCGCGTGCCCTCCACCACTGCGTTGTTCATGATGGCATCGAATTCGGGATAGTCCAGGCCAAACAGGTAGTTGCCCTTGTCGTCCCTCGCCCGCTTGGTCAGTGCTGCGGACGGAACGCCCTGCAGGTCGGCCTCGGAAAACGCCAGCTTGGTGGTGGCGTCGCGCACATTGCGCGAGAAGTCCTGCGACAGCTTGTCCAGCCGCTCGAAGATCACCTTGGCCCGCTCCCGTTTGGCCGCCGGCAGGCTCACGCCGCGCTCCTCGAAGTCATCCAGGATGCTCTGGCGGGCCATCACGTCAATCGGGTCGCTCACCTGCAGGGCCTTGACGCGCTGGAACAGCGCCTCGCTCTGCAGGTATTCATTGGGCAGCGCCGAGAGCTTGAGGTCACAGGTCTCGGCGGCCTTGCGCACCTCGGGGTCCGGACTGGTCTCCGAGAGCAGGCCGATCGGGCCGCCGATGTCCTGCAGGCCCCTGTCCAGCGCATTCCAGGTATGCAGCACGGTTTGGACGCTGACCTTGTTCAGGGGCACGGCCTTGAGCTTCTCAATACGGGAGCGGGCCTGCGCAATGCTCTGGTCACACAGTTTGGGGATCTGCTTGGCACCGGGCTGATGGATGGCGCCCCGCGGCGCGGCCATGGCGGGTGCAATCAGCAAGGCGGTCATGGCCGCGAGGAATGTGGGCTGAAACTTCATGGCAATCCTGTCATCAGGTTGAGGAAAAAATCACGAGCGGCGCAGGGCATCGACCCAATCAACAATGGCGTCGAGGTTGACCTCGTCCTCCGCGTGGACCAGATAGCACTCCAGATCGGCCAGCGCCTGCTCGGTGTGGCCCAGCTCTGCATGGGCCAGGCCCCGGTCGCGGTACTCGGTCCAGGATTCGGGCAACAGCACGATCAGGCGCTCCTGCACCGCCAGGAGCCGGGTCCAGTCGCTGTGCACCTTGTGGATCTCTTTCAGGTTGCGCAGCATGCGGGCAATGATGTCACGCGACGGCGCGGTCTGCAGGTACAGGCCCAGCGGGGTTTCGAACTCATCCATCAGTCCATTGCGCCGGCGAAACGGCTCCAGCCGTTCGGACAGTTCCTCACGACTCAGAGACTTGCCGTTCATCGGGTCGATGACCACCTGCCCCATGGGCAGATTCACTTTGACCAGAAAATGCCCGGGAAACCCGACACCCCGCACCGCCAGCCCCAGGCCCTGGGCCAGCTCCATCCACAACACGGCCAACGCGATGGGAATGCCACGGCGGGTGTGCAGCAGGATGTGGACAAAGCTGTTGTCGGGGTCGTAGTAGTCGTTGAAATTGCCGGCAAAACCCAGGTCGTTGAAAAAGAAGTGGTTGAGGATGCGCAGCTTTTGCACCGGCCCCGCGTCGGCGGCAATGCGGCGCCGCACACGGGCCAGCAACTGGTCCACCTCACCCAGCACGGTCTGCACGTCCATGTCCGGGTACTCGTCCTGGCCCAGGCTGACGGCGGCTTCAAACAGCGCAAACTCACCATCGCTCTCCACCAGGGAGCCGAAGTAGTCCAGTGCGCTAGGCGGATCAAAAGACAGGTTCATGGTGGCACGCCCCTTCCGATCTAGCGCCGCAGGAACTGCCGCAGCTTCAGTCCGGCGGCCCAGATTGCTACAAAATAAATAGCTATTGCGCCAGATATGACGAGGGCCAGAAGCCCTATTCTCTTCAACTTCTCGGTCTGGAGGGCCAACCAGGGAAACGACCCGCTGGCCCACATCAGGAACACGGCCAGCAAGGCACTGGCGGCCAGCACCTGCAGGGCAAAACGCCCCCAGCCCGGCAGAGGCACATAAGTTCCGCCGCGCACCAGGCCCACCAGCAGCCACAGCGCATTGACCATGGCCCCTACCCCGATGGACAGGGCCAGGCCGGCGTGCGACAGCAGCGGCACAAAGACCAGATTCAGACCCTGGGTGACGAGCAGCACCGCCACACCAATCAGGGCCGGTGTGCGGATGTTCTGGCTGGCAAAGTAGCCGGGTGTCAGCACCTTGATGGCCACCAGGCCCAGGAGCCCAGCACCATAGCCCATCAGCGCCACGCTGGTCTGCACCACGTCGGCATCACTGAAGCGCCCGTTGTGGAAGATGGTTGCCACCAGTGGCTGGGCAAAGGTGACCAGGGCAATGGCACTGGGAACGGCCAGCAACACCACCAGGCGCAGACCCCAGTCAATCATCTCGGAAAACCGGGTGGTGTCCTGTGCGGCCTTGGCCGCCGCCAACTGGGGCATCAGCACCACACCCAGGGCTACGCCCAGCATGGCGGTGGGAAACTCCATCAACAGGCTGGCGCTGTTGAGCCAGGTCACCGAGCCGGTGGCCAGATGGGAGGCGATCTGCGTGTTGATCAAGAGCGATATCTGCGCCACGCTGACGCCCAGCAGTGCCGGCCCCATCAGGTGCACGATCTTGCGGGTGGCGGGCTGCGCCCAGGCGGCGCGGGCCGCACCCAGGCTGATCCGGATCCTGGGCGCCAGTCCCATGCGCTGCAGCGCGACCAGAATCGCGCCAAGCTGCAGCAGGCCGCCCAGCATCACACCACCGGCCATGGCATAGATCGGCTCGATGCCATGCCGCTGAAACCACGGCGCGCCCAGCCAGGCGGCGGAAATCATGGCGACATTCAGTAGCACAGGGGTAGCCGCTGGCACGGCAAACTGCTTCCAGGTATTGAGCACCCCGGCACCCAGCGCCACCAGCGACATGCAGGCGATGTAGGGAAACATCCAGCGCGTCATGACAGTGGCCGCCTCAAACCCCTGTGGATTCAGGCCGCTGGCCAGCATGTAGACCAGAATGGGAGCGCCGATGACACCCACCACGCAGGTCACCAGCAGCACCAGGGCCAACAAGGTGGCCAC
>JAVBYK010000198.1 GCA_030824095.1 bacterium | reverse complement strand
CGCATGAGCCCCCTACCCCCCTCAATGTCCGACCGTGATGGAAAAATCTGGATGGATGGCCAGATGGTCGATTGGCGTGACGCCAAGATCCACGTCCTGAGCCACACGCTGCACTACGGTTGCGGTGCCTTTGAGGGTGTGCGCGCCTACAACACGGTGGGCGGCACGGCGATTTTCCGCCTCGAAGAACACACGGAACGCCTGTTCAACAGCGCCAAGATCTTGCGCATGAAGATTCCGTTCACGCAAGAACAGGTCAATGAGGCGCAAAAGGCTGTGGTGCGCGAAAACAAGCTGGAAAGCTGCTACCTGCGGCCCCTGACCTGGATCGGCGACAAGAAGCTGGGCGTCTCGCCCAAGGGCAACACCATCCACCTGATGGTTGCCGCCTGGCCCTGGGGTGCCTATCTGGGCGAAGAGGGAATGAAGCGTGGCATCCGCGTCAAGATTTCCAGCTACACCCGCCACCATGTCAACATCACGATGACACAGGCCAAGGCGGTGTCCAACTACACCAACTCCATCCTGGCCAACATGGAAGCCACCGACGACGGTTACGACGAAGCCATGCTGCTGGACGCCAACGGCTTTGTGTCCGAAGGCGCTGGCGAGAACCTGTTCGTGGTCAAGAACGGCGTGGTCTACACGCCCGATCTGTCGGCCGGTGCCCTGAACGGCATCACCCGCAACACCGTCATGCACATCTGCAAGGACCTGGGGCTGGAACTGGTGCAAAAGCGCATCACCCGCGACGAGGTCTATATCTGTGACGAAGCCTTCTTTACCGGTACCGCCGCCGAGGTCACGCCCATCCGCGAACTCGACCGTATCGAACTGGGCAAAGACGACTACGTGGGCAGCCGTGGCCCCATCACCGAGAAAATCCAGAGCGCGTTCTTTGACATCGTCAACGGCCGCAATCCCAAATACGCCCACTGGCTCAGCAAGGTCTGAACGCGGCCAAACCCCACCGATTGAACAAGGATCACCATGACAACCGCGACCGTTGAACTCCTGGCCAAAGACCTGAACCACCAAGGTGGTGTGTTCTGCCCCAGTCCCCTGGCCAAGATGGAAACCTGGAACACCCACCCCAAGGTTTACCTGGACGTTGGCAAGAGTGGTACCGCCAAATGCCCGTACTGTGGCACGGTGTACCAACTCCGGGATGGTGAGCATTTCCACGGCCATTAGCCCAACGGTGCGATCCCTGGTGATCGCCCCCCAATGGATTGGGGATGCTGTGATGACCGAACCGCTGTTGCGGCGCCTGCATGCGCGCGGCGAGACGCTGACCGTTGGCGCACTGCCCTGGGTCGCTCCGGTGTACCGGGCCATGCCGCAGGTCGCCGCCGTCATCGAGCTGCCGTTTGCCCACGGTGGGCTGCAGTGGGGTGCACGGCGCAGCCTGGCACGCCAGTTGCGCGGGCAGTTTGACACGGCCTACGTCTGCCCCAATTCCCTGAAGAGCGCTCTGCTGCCCTGGTGGGCGGGCATTCCCCGGCGCATCGGCTACCACGGTGAGTCACGCTACGGGCTGCTGAATCAGCGCTTGCCCAATCCGCCCCAGGGCCACCGCCCGCCGATGGTGGCGTTCTACTCTGCACTCAGCGGTGAAACCGGATTGGAGCAGGACTGCCCGCAGTTGCACCTGGACAGCGCCCGGGTGGATGCTGCGCTGGCCACCCTGCAATTGCAGCGCCAGGGCTATTACGTGTTTGCGCCGGGTGCCGAATACGGCCCCGCCAAGCGCTGGCCCACCAGCCACTTCGCCGTGCTGGCCGAACAACTGAACCTGCCGGTGGTTTTGCTCGGGTCGGGCAAGGATGCGGACCTGTGTGCCGAGATTGCCCACACCGTCAACGCCGCCAAACCCGCTCACTGCCACAACTGGGCCGGACGCACTTCGCTGGACCAGGCGCTGGCAGCCATCGCCGCGTCCAGGGCCATGGTCAGCAACGATTCCGGGCTGATGCATGTGGCTGCCGCCTTCCGTGTGCCCCAGGTGGCGCTGTTTGGCTCGTCCAGCCCCCTGCACACGCCGCCCCTGAACCCGCTGGCGCACGTGGTGTGGCTGAAGAACGATCCCACCTACCAGCCGCCGCTGGACTGCGCCCCCTGTTTCGAGCGAACCTGCCCGCTGGGCCACACCCGCTGTCTGGTGGATATCCAGCCGGATCAGGTTCTACCTCTTTTGTAATCTGTCGGTGTCGAGCATGCGCGTCATGAATCCTGCTGACTGGCCACACCGCATGCGCCAAATGGCAGCTTGTTGTGCTGTTGTGGGTGCGGGACTGTGCACCGGAGAGACGTTGGCGGATACGGTCGCCTGGGTAGGGACGGACTTTCCACCCATGGCCATGAGCCAGGGTGCGTACGCGCACCAGGGGTACATTGATGCGTTGTTCCGCTTTGTGCAGGAGTCTTTGCCCCAGCATGCGTTTCACGAAGAAATCGTTCCGTGGACACGCGCCATGACCATGGCACAGCGCGGGGGACCGTATTGCCTGATCAGCGCGTTCCAGACCCCGGAGCGTGAGGCGTTCCTGCGATTCACCGCACCCTATGGGTACCTGCTGCCCATAGGGGTGGTGATTCGCGGCAGCGACCAGGAACGGTTTTCTCCCTACCTCAGCAAGACGGGCAATTTGCAACTGGCAGAGCTTCTCGCGAAGCAGGAATTCGGCATGGGAATTGCCAGCAGTCGCAGCTATGGACCGAAGATAGACGGACTGCTCCAGCCACTGGTGGCAGCCGGCGCCAAATACATCCACCGTGCCCATCAGGATGAATCCACGCGGTTTCTGCTGTCCATGCTGGAAAGCAAGCGCTTTGACTACATGCTGGCCTACCCCAGTGAGGTGGGGTTTTATGCCACATCGTCCACCGCCTTGCGGTTCTACCCCATTGAGGGTAACAACGATCTGTTGCCAGGGCGATTCAGCTGTACCCGCAATCCACAGACGGACCGTGTATTTGCGGATGTTTCTTCACTGGCGAACACCCGGAAGTCCCGGGCCGTATTTCTCAGCGCATATGAGCGCTGGCTGCCGAAATACCTGATTGCGGCGTACCGGCAACGTCTGGCGGAATTTCCAGGCGCCAGTCCCTGAACTTGCTGTCAAGGTCCCAGGCTGCGCGCAGACAAAAAAAAGCCACCCGAGGGTGGCTTTGTAAAAGTCCCCCGAAAGGGACGTCGTTGGAACCGTTGTGAGCTGGCCTATTGACTGGCTGTGCTTCAATTTTTGTAACTTGGAACTGTGACAGCAGTTGGGTGAACTGTAGAGGGTCTGCCGCCATTGCGGTATCCCCTGTTTGTGTGAGATGGGGGAAATAATTGCAAAAAAATGTGACAAAACACCCAATTTCCTGACCAGACGGCCAAGCCTATGGTGCTGTCGGGGTTGTTACCGGCAGCCGGATCTCGAAACAGGCACCACCACCGACCTGGTTGCTGCAATGCACCGACCCTCCATGCCGCAGCGCAATGGATTTGACCAGTGACAACCCCAGCCCCACGCCACCATCGCGCTCGGAGGCGCCGGGTAGTCGGTAGAAAGGCTCAAAGATTCGCTCCTGAAACGCCTGCGGCACGCCCGGACCATGGTCGCAGACCCGGATGCAGGCCATGGTGCCGTCTTGGCTCAGCGTCAGTGTGGCCTGGCCGTCGGCATGGCGGCGGGCGTTTTCCAGCAGGTTGCGCACCGCACGGCGCAGCAGCTTGGCCACACCGGGGACCAGCAATTCACCGCCGGAGACCTGCACCTCCAGCGTCGCGTTGGTGCGGGCACATTCCTCGGCGGCCAGGCCCAGCAGGTCCACCGGCTCCACGGTGCCCAGATCGGCCTCTCGGGCGTCCAGGCGGCTGGCCAGCAGGATCTCGTCAATCAGCTGGTCCAGTTCCCCGATGTTGCGGGTGATTTCGTCCCGGGCCAGGTTGGCCGAGGCGTCGCTGGGTGGGGGCATGAATTCCAGCCCCATGCGGATGCGGGTCAGGGGGGAGCGCAGTTCATGCGATGCGTTGGCCAGCAGGGACTTTTGTGATGCCAGCAGCGCATCGCGCGCCTTCACCAGGGTTTCAATCTGCTGGGCGGCGTGGTTGAAGCGGGTGGCCAGAAAGCCCACTTCGTCGTTACCAGACACCGGCACGCGCACGCTCAGGTCGCCGTCACCCCATTGCTGCACGCTGTGTTGCAGGGCTTCCAGGCGCCGGGTGAGCCGGCGCACGATGGGATAGGTGGCCAGTGCCACGGCAATGCCGACAAGTCCCAGGGTCCAGAAGAATCCGAACGGTGCGCGCCAGCTCGATTTGGGTGGGCGCGGCATATGGATGTGGATGGTCTGTCCGTCCTGCATGCGGATGTCGAACTCGGGTCCCGCCCCAAAGCGGCCGCGTACTTCGGGCGGGGGCTCGTCACCGTCGGGCCGTTCAGTGCCCGGCTCG
>JAVBYK010000175.1 GCA_030824095.1 bacterium | reverse complement strand
TCCTGCTCCATGGCCAGCAGATAGCGGTCGAGCAGGGGCCGGTCAGCCGCCTCCATGGGGCGCACCTGCACGCGGTCGGTCTTGACCTGCAGCGTGCGGTGGCTGGAGGGATGGCTGAACACCACAGCGATGCGCCCGGTGGCGGCAAGATCCTGCAGCAGCTGGCGCGACTGGCGGCGCGCCAGGAAGATGGTGACGGAGCGTCCGTCCGCCGAGATGGTGCTGCCCACGGCCCGCATCAGGCTGGGGCGCAGGGTGGCGTCGCAGGAACTGGCAATGGTCGACACACCGCCGGCCACCATGGCGATCCAGTCCGGCGACAGCAGGGATGGCGTTGCACTCATGCGGCGGGATTGTAGGGGCGCGGTGGCTACATGCGAAAGCGCTTGCGCGTGAGCGCCAGTGCAATCCAGAACGACACCACGGCATACACCACCAGCACCGCAATGTGCTGCAGCGCGTCGGCGGGCCACTGGTCCATGAACAGCGGGCGCACCAGCAGCACCGCGCTGGACAGCGGCAGCCAGTCGGCCACCACGCGCACGGCCAGCGGCAGCTGTTCCAGCGGGAAGAACACGCCGCTCAGGAACATCATGGGGGTGAGGAACAGCGTGAAGTAGTAGGTGAAAAAGTCATAGCCCTTGGCCAGCGCATTGAAGATCAGCGCGATGCAGCTGAAGGTGATACCCACGCCCAGCAGCACCGGCCAGGCCACCAGCAGCTTCGGTGAATGGCTGATGTTCAGCGCCAGCATCACGCCCAGGATGGCCGTCACGGTGAACAGCGACTTGAAGGCCGCCCACAGCATCTCGGCCAGCACGATATCGTCCAGCCCGACCGGGGCGTTCATGATGCCGTCCCAGGTCTTTTGCACATGCATGCGCGAAAACGCCGAGTACAGCGCCTCGAACGAGGCCGCCTGCATCGCGCTCATGCAGATCGAGCCGCTGGCCAGGAACAGGATGTAGGGCACCTGCACCGGACCGGCAGGCCCGGGCACGGTGATTTGCCCCACCAGCGCACCCATGCCGTAGCCAAAGGCCACCAGCCACATCAGCGGCTCGGCGATATTGCCGACCAGGCTGGGAATGGCCAGCTTGCGCCACACCAGCAGGTTGCGCAGGAACACCGGCCAGAAGCGCAGCGACAGCTCCGGCGAGCGCCATACAGAAGGATTTATGCTGCTGGCCCTCGTGGATTCTGGAGTGTTTGCTATTGTTTTCATAGTAATCAACCCTCCTCGCGGATCTGCCGCCCGGTCAGCTTCAAAAACAGGTCTTCCAGGTTGGCCGGACGGTGCAGGGTGCGCAACTGCGGGTAGGCGTGCAGGGCCTGCAGCAGTTCGGCGGCGTTGGCGGTGTAGAAGAACACCGTCTCGCCGCTGACCTCGACCCGCGCGGCCAGCGTGCGCAGGGGCGACTCCAGCAGCGCCATGGCGCCCACGCCGTAGACCTCGACGACATCGGGCTCCAGGTGCTCCCGGATCAGGTCGCGCGGCCGCCCTTCGGCAATCTTCTTGCCATGGTCCAGCACCAGCAGCCGGTTGCACAGGCGCTCGGCCTCGTCCATGAAATGGGTGGTCAGCAGGATGGACTTGCCCTGCTGCAACAGCAGTTGCAGGCGTTCCCACATCAGGTGGCGGGCCTGCGGGTCCAGCCCGGTGGTGGGCTCATCCAGCAGCAAGAGGCGCGGGTCGTTGACCAAGGCACGGGCCAGCGACAGGCGGCGCTTCATGCCGCCGGACAGTTCGCCGGGTTTGGCATTGGCCTTACTGGTCAGCGAGGCGAACTCCAGCAGGTCGGGAATGCGTGCGCGGATCTGCGCGTCCTTCATGCCGAAGTAGCGGCCATAGACCAGCAGGTTCTCGGCACAGCTGAAGTCCGGGTCCAGCGTGTCCATCTGGCTGACCACGCCCAGTTGCGCCTTGATCGCCAGTGCGTCGCGCGGCATCTCCAGGCCCAGCGCGTGGATGCGGCCACCATCGGGCGCGGTCAAGCCCAGGCACATGCGGATGGTGGTGGTCTTGCCCGCACCATTGGGGCCGATCACGCCCAGGCATTCGCCGGGTCCGATGGAAAAGGACAGGTCGTTGACGACGGTGGCGTCGCCATAGCGCTTGTGCAGGTGTTCAACGGAAAACAGCGTGGTATCGGGCATGGTGGTGTTCAGCCTACCACCTGCAGGCGTCCGCGTCCCTGGCTCTTGGCCAGGTACAGGCCGGTGTCGGCACGGACCATGAAGGTGGTGAGGGAGTCGTCGGTGGGTTGGAGCAGGGCCAGCCCGGCGCTGTAGTCCACAGTCAGCTCGGGTTGCAGGTCGCAGGTCATTTTCAGGGCGGCGCGCAGACGCTGCTCGATCAGCAGCGCGGAGGCCCGGTCGGTGTGCGGCAGCAACAGCGCAAACTCTTCACCGCCGATGCGGGCCGCCAGGTCGCTGGAGCGCCGGTGCGTCAGCAGCACGGTGCTGAACAGGCGCAGAACCTGGTCCCCCACCTCGTGGCCGCGGGTGTCGTTGATGCGCTTGAAGTGGTCCAGGTCCAGCATGATCAGCGCCAGCGGGGTGTTGTGGCGGCGCGCCTGGTCAAACATGGCCGGCGCGCGCGCATCCCAGCCGTGGCGGTTGAGCAGGCCGGTCAGGGAATCGGTGGCAATCTGCTCGCGCAGCTTGGCGTCGGCCTCGTCGCGCCAGGCCACCAGCACCGCCACCGTGGTCAGCGC
Source organism: bacterium (assembly GCA_030824095.1). Classification (GTDB taxonomy): domain Bacteria; phylum Pseudomonadota; class Gammaproteobacteria; order Burkholderiales; family Burkholderiaceae_C; genus Allorhodoferax. The sequence goes on along the minus strand of JAVBYK010000175.1, from coordinate 1,728 downwards.
CAGTGTGATGTTGGCCGCCACTTGCGCGCCGATATTGATGGGATGTGGGGCGGCAAAGTTGGGATAGAGCTCCGGAAAAAATCCGCCCAGCACGCCACGCCCCACGGTGAAGGCGGCCACCACCAGGTAGCACAGGGCGATCAGTGTGCGCCAGGGCAGGGGCGCCTTGAACTGCGGCCACAGGGCGGCCCGGCTGACCACCAGCAACTGCGCCGCCAGTACGAAGTTGGCAAAGGCCACGCGCAGGCTGTAGTGCTCAAACACCAGGCCATAGCCAATCGGCAGTGCCACGGCCAGCACGATCAACAGGCGCTTCCATGGGCGCGGGCCCAGCCACTCCTGCAGGGATCCGTACATGGCCACATTGGCGGCGGCTGCCGAGCCAACGCTGCACACCGACAGGACCGGGTCCATCCAGGTGCCGGACACCGCCTCGGAGGCAATGATGAAGATCCAGCCCAGCGTCTGCAGCAGCAGGGACAGCTGCGCCAGGCGCGCCGCGCGGCTGATGCCGCGGCCCATGATCAGCGGCAGCGCGACCGACACGGTGGCCAGGTTGGCCGCCGTGAGAATCAGGATGGTTGTGACATCGATCGCGTGCATGGGGGCGGTGAGGCCGGCCTATTGGAACGCTACTTCCGAGAAGCTGCGCAGCTTGCGGCTGTGCAGCTGTTCGGTGCCCTGGGCGCGCAGCAGCTCGATGGCACGCATGCCGATGCGCAGGTGCTGATCCACCCGCTCGCGGTAGAAGTGGTTGGCCATGCCGGGCAGCTTGATCTCGCCGTGCAGCGGCTTGTCGCTGACGCACAGCAGGGTGCCGTAGGGCACGCGGAAACGGAAACCGTTGGCGGCAATGGTGGCGCTTTCCATGTCCAAGGCGACTGCGCGACTCTGGCTGAAGCGGCGCTGGGGCTGGTTGTCGGGCAGCAGCTCCCAGTTGCGGTTGTCGGTGCTGGCCACGGTGCCGGTGCGCATGATGCTCTTGAGTGCGGCGCCTTTCACCTGGGTGATGTCGGCCACGGCCTGTTCCAGGGCGACCTGGATCTCGGCCAGCGCCGGAATCGGCACCCACAGCGGCAGTTCCTCGTCCAGCACATGGTCCTCACGCACGTAGCCGTGGGCCAGTACGTAGTCGCCCAGTTGCTGGCTGTTGCGCAGGCCCGCGCAGTGGCCCAGCATGATCCAGGCGTGCGGGCGCAGCACGGCGATGTGGTCGGTGATGTTCTTGGCATTGGCGGGGCCCACGCCGATGTTGACCATGGTGATGCCGGCGCGGTCGGCGCGCACCAGGTGGTAGCCCGGCATTTGCGGCAGGCGCGGCGGCGCCTTGCCCAGCGCATCCATGGCGTGCGCCGGCAGCCCGACCCGGCGGGTGATCACGTTGCCGGGTTCCACAAAGGCGATGTACTCGCTGTGGGGGTTTTGCATCTCGGCGTGCCCCAGGGCGATGAACTCGTCGATGTAGAACTGGTAGTTGGTGAACAGCACGAAGTTCTGGAAGTGTTCGGCCGCGGTGCCGGTGTAGTGGCGCAGCCGGTGTAGCGAGTAGTCAACGCGGGGCGCGGTGAACAGCGCCAGCGGCTGGGGTTCGCCGGGGCGCGGCTGGTGGGTGCCGTTGGCAATGCCGTCGTCCATGGCGGCCAGGTCGGGCAGGTCGAACACGTCGCGCATCAGGGTGCGGCGCTGTGCCGGCATGGTGCCTTCCACGTGGTCGTTTTCCGCAAACGA
>JAVBYK010000473.1 GCA_030824095.1 bacterium | reverse complement strand
CAGGCAGGCGACACAATCCTGGATCTGCGTCGGTTTGCCCACGATCACCGTGTTAAGCTGGTCCAGCAGGGATTTGAGTTTGTGTTGTACGTCCATGACAGGACGTTACCCGAAAATTTTGATAGGCGAGTGCTGTGGTGAACAAGACCGGATACTTTACCCACCCCGATTGCTGGAAACATGAAATGGGCGCAGGGCATCCTGAGTGCCCCGAGCGGCTCTCCGCCATTGAGGACCGTCTGCTGGCCAGTGGCCTGGCTGACGCGCTGGACCGGCGCGAAGCACCGCCGGCTTCCCTGACCGATATCGAGCTGGCCCATGGCCGCATGCATGTGGCCGCGCTGCGGGGCCTGACCGATGGCCTGCGCGAGGAAATCGAGGCCGGTGGCCCGACCCATGCCCAGATCGACCCCGATACCTCGTTGAATGTGCACACCTGGGACGCCGCGCTGCGGGCTGCCGGCGCCGCGATTGCGGCCACGGATGCCGTGATGGCCGGTGAGCTGGAGAATGCCTTCTGCTCCGTGCGCCCACCCGGCCACCATGCCTGCCGCGACAAGGCCATGGGCTTTTGCTTCTTCAACAACGTGGCCGTTGCCGCCCGCTATGCGCTGGAGCGCCATGGCCTCAAGCGCGTGGCCATCGTGGACTTTGACGTGCACCACGGCAACGGCACGGAAGACATCATTGCCGGTGACCAGCGCATCCTGATGGTGAGCTTTTTTCAGCACCCGTTCTACCCCGAGGGCGGCGCTCGCTCCCACGCCAGCAATCTGGTCAACCTGCCGGTGCCGGCCTATACCAAGGGGCCACAGGTGCGTGAGCTAGTGGAGGCACATTGGCTACCGCGACTGGAAGCCTACAAGCCTGAACTGGTCTTCATCAGCGCCGGCTTTGATGCGCACCGCGAAGACGATATGGGCCAGATGGGGCTGGTGGAGGAAGATTACGCCTGGATGACCCAGCGCATCAAGGACATTGCCGTGCGCCATGCCCATGGGCGTATCGTCTCCTGCCTGGAGGGCGGCTACTGCCTGGACGCGCTGGGGCGCAGCGTGGAGGCCCATTTGCGCGTATTGGCGGACGTTTGACCATGGCCGCTAGCTTGAGAATCCCTGCGCCGCAACCGATTGACGACCTGAATGGCTGGTTGAACGCCTTCGCCCAGCCCACGGTGCTGGTGGAACTGCTGGTGCTGGCCGTGTGTGTGGCCTTGTCCTGGGGGCTGGTCGTCGGCTTGCGCCGAGCCGTCGGGCCGCGGGACGACAGCTCCATCTGGTTTGGCAAGCGCGATGTGGACGGTGTGCTGTTTCCGCTGTTGCTGCTGTGCCTGGGCTATGTGGCACGTGCCGTGCTGGACACGCTGGTGACATTGGCCGTCTTCAAGGTGGCCATACCGGTGCTGATGGCGCTGGTGGTCATTCGCATTGGCGTCAAGGTGCTGCGGGTGGCGTTTGCCGAGGCCCGCTGGGCGCGTTCGCTGGAGCACACCATTTCCTGGGTGGCCTGGCTGGCCATGGTGCTGTGGGTCAGTGGCCTGCTGCCGGTGGTGCTCAATGAGCTGGACCAGATCACCTGGAAAGTGGGTGGGGCCACGCTGTCGGTGCGCAACATGATCGAGGGCCTGCTGACGGCGGGTGCTGTGCTGATCATCATGCTGTGGATTTCATCGGCGCTGGAGACGCGGTTGCTGCGCTCGGCCACCGGTGGCGAACTCTCGCTGCGCAAGGCGGTGAGCAATGCCACACGCGCCTTGTTGATGTTTGTGGGCTTGATGCTGGCGCTGTCGGCCGTCGGCATTGATCTGACGGCGCTGTCGGTGCTGGGCGGTGCGGTGGGCGTGGGCATTGGCTTTGGCCTGCAGAAACTCGCTGCCAACTACATCAGTGGCTTCGTCATCCTGGCCGAGCGCAGCATGCGCATTGGCGACAGCGTGCGAGTGGACAACTTTGAAGGCATCATCACTCAGATCAATGCCCGCTACACGGTGGTGCGCTCACCGTCAGGGCGTGAATCCATCGTACCCAATGAGATGCTGATCACCAGCCGGGTGGAAAACCTGTCGCTGGCCGACTCGCATCTGCACCAGACGACCACGGTGTCCGTGGCCTACAACAGCAATGTCGAGCAGGTCTCGGAGCTGTTGCTGCAGGCTGCGCTGGCCCAGGAGCGGGTGCTCAAGGACCCCGCACCGGCCGTGTATTTGTCGTCCTTTGGTGCCGATGGGCTGGAATTTACCGTTGGCTACTGGCTGCGCGACGTCGAGAATGGCCAAATGAACCTGCGCTCCGATGTCAACCGGGCCATTCTGGCATCGCTGCAGGCTAACCACATCGAGATTCCTTTCCCCCAGCGGGTGATCCACAGCCGCTGATTCGCACCGGTGACAGATTCCCCTTGCAGCCCCCGGATGTGTGGCTATAATCAGAAAAAGCACGATCGTTCTATTTTATGTTTTATGCAGTTTGGGTCATCTGGGCGACGCCTTGGTGGGTGGCTCGGCATAGAATCGACGAGTTGACGTGTACGTCAAGTCCAACCAATCTCTAACCATCTGGAGCGGCAGCAATGAAAGTCCTGGTAAGCGTAAAACGCGTGGTCGATTACAACGTCAAGGTTCGGGTCAAGTCCGACGGCACTGGCGTGGACATCGCCAACGTCAAGATGAGCATGAATCCCTTTGATGAAATTGCCATCGAAGAGGCCGTGCGCCTGAAGGAAAAGGGCGTGGTGACCGAAGTCATCGCTGTCTCCTGCGGTGTGGCCCAGTGCCAGGAAACCCTGCGTACCGCCATGGCCATCGGCGCCGACCGTGCCATCCTGGTTGAGACCAATGAAGAACTGCAACCCCTGGCTGTGGCCAAGCTGCTCAAGGCGTTGGTTGACAAGGAACAACCCGGTCTCATCATCCTGGGCAAGCAGGCCATTGACGACGACTGCAACCAGACCGGCCAGATGCTGGCTGCACTGGCCGATCTGCCCCAGGGCACGTTCGCCAGCAAGGTTGAAATCGCTGACGGCAAGGCCAGCATCACCCGTGAAATCGACGGCGGCTCTGAAACCCTGTCGTTGAGCCTGCCCGCAGTGATCACCACCGACCTGCGCCTGAACGAGCCGCGCTACGTGACCCTGCCCAACATCATGAAGGCCAAGAAGAAGCCGCTGGAGACACTCACTCCCGAGGCACTGGGCGTCAATGTTGCTCCCCGCATCAAGACCCTCAAGGTGGTCGAGCCCGCCAAGCGCAGCGCCGGCATCAAGGTGCCCGATGTCGCCACGCTGGTTGCCAAACTGAAGACTGAAGCCAAGGTTATCTAAGGAACACGAAAATGACTTCTCTCGTTATTGCCGAACACGACAACGCATCCATCAAGGGTGCCACCCTCAACACCGTGACCGCCGCCCTGCAATGCGGTGGTGATGTCCACATCCTGGTGGCTGGCAGCAATGCCGGTGCCGCCGCTGCGGCAGCCGCCCAGATCGCCGGCGTGGCCAAGGTGCTGCACGCCGACAGCGATGCCCTGGACCATGGCCTGGCCGAGAATGTCACCGCGCAAGTCGTGGCAATCGCTGGAAACTACAGCCACATCCTGTTCGCTGCCACCGCTACCGGCAAGAACGTGGCTCCCCGCGTGGCCGCCAAGCTGGATGTGGGTCAGATTTCCGACATCACCAAGGTTGACAGCCCCGACACCTTCGAGCGCCCCATTTATGCCGGCAATGCCATCGCCACCGTGCAAAGCGCCGACGCGACCAAGGTCATGACCGTGCGCGCCACCAACTTCGACCCCGCTGCGGCCACCGGTGGCAGCGCCGCGGTGGAAACTGTGGCTGCCGTGGCCGCCAGCGCCCAGTCTGCCTATGTGGGCAGCGAAATCGCCAAGAACGACCGCCCTGAATTGACTGCCGCCAAGATCATCGTCTCCGGTGGTCGGGCTCTGGGTTCGTCCGAGAAGTTCAATGACGTGCTGACCCCGTTGGCTGACAAGCTGGGCGCCGCCATTGGTGCCAGCCGCGCCGCTGTGGATGCGGGCTATGCCGCCAATGACCTGCAAGTGGGTCAGACCGGCAAGATCGTCGCACCCCAGCTGTACATTGCTGCCGGTATCTCCGGCGCCATCCAGCACCTGGCCGGCATGAAGGACAGCAAGGTGATTGTTGCCATCAACAAGGACCCCGAAGCGCCCATTTTCAGCGTGGCTGACTATGGCCTGGAAGCCGACCTGTTTGTGGCGGTGCCCGAACTGACTGCCGCGCTCTAAGCGCGACCCTTGAAAGGGCATCGCTTGCGATGCCCTTTTTTTTCGTGTGTTGCTGAATTTTTTGTTTTTTGCACCTTCTGGAGTACCCCATGAGCTACGTCGCCCCCGTCAAAGACATGTTGTTCAACATCGAACACCTGGCCAAGATCGACCAGATTGCACAGATCCCCGGCTTTGAAGATGCCGG
>JAVBYK010000297.1 GCA_030824095.1 bacterium | reverse complement strand
GTGGAGCGCCAGGAGTTCAGGAAGGCGTACACCACAAAGATGGTCAGCACGGCGCCCAGCACCAGGGACTCGATGACGTTGTTGAGGCTGCGCTGCGCGTCCACGCCACCGTCGCGGGTGATCTCCAGCTTGGTGCCGGGGTGGTCGCGTTCCAGTTCGGTATTGATGTCCTTGACCAGTTTGCGGATCTCGGTGGCCACGCTCACGGTGCTGGCATCGCGCGAGCGTGTCACAAAAATGCCAACGTTGGGCTTGCCGCTGCGGATGCTGAGGCTGTCGATGTCGGCAAAGCTGTCCTTGATGGTTGCGACCTGGGCCAGGCGCACGACCTGCCCACCAAAGCGCTTGACCACAATGTTCTGAAACTCATCCGGGGTCTCAATGCGCCCGACCAGTCTGATGCTTTCCTCGTCCAGTGTGCCGCGCACCTTGCCCACCGGGGCATTGGTGTTCTGGGCCCGCAGCGCGGACACCACCTCGCTGACCGACACGTTGTGTTCGCGCAGTTTTTCCGCGCGCAGTAGCACCGACAATTCACGCTTCAGGGAGCCATTGATGTTCACGGTGGCTACGCCGGCAATGGCGCGCAGCTTGTCGGCGAGCACGTCCTCCGCCATGCGCGAAATTTCGGCATGGCTCTGCTTGCTGCTGGACAGCGCCATGTTCATGATGGGCTGAGCGGAAGGGTCGTAGCGGCGCAGCACCGGTTCGCGCATTTCGGTGGGCAGCTTGTAGCGCACGGCGGAGATGACGTTGCGCACCTCATCGGTGGCCTCGATCATGTTTTTCTTGAACGAAAACTGCACATCAAAGCGGGCATTGCCTTCAGTCGAGTTGGAGTACACCTCCTTGACTCCGGAAATGCTTTGCAGCGACTTCTCGATGCGGTTGACAATTTCACGCTCCACCGTGTCAGGGGACGCGCCGGGGTAGGCAATGGTCACAAACAGTCCCGGTACTTCCACGTCCGGGTTCTGGTTCACCCGCAGCTTGCTCATTGCCAGAAGGCCCAGGGCCATGAGGGCAATGATCAGGACGATGGTCGCCGTGGGGCGTTTGATGCTGAAGTCGGACAGAAACATGCTTATGTTCCTTTGGCTGTGGAAGCGGAGGACGCGGCCGCCACCGGCGGCTTGGCCCCGACCATTTCCACGGTCTGGCCATCCTTGAAGCTGGAGCTGGGGTTGCGCAGCACCACATCGCCTTCCGACAGGCCGCTGCGCACTTCAAAATTGCCGGTGCGGGGGTCGCGGGCACCCAGGGCCAGATCCACCTGGTTCAGGGTATTGCCCTTCACGCGCCAGACAGATGCCTTGTCGCCCGAGCGGGCCACAACCGATTCGGGCAAGGTCAGTGCCTTCACGCTGTTGGCCTCAATCGTGCCCTCGGCGTAGAGGCCGGCGACGCGGGGCTGCTTGGCGTCACTGAAGCTCACCAGAACCTCCACCTGGCGCGTCACATCGTTGGCACTGGGGTCCACGCGGGTGACCTTGCCGCGAAACGCCTGCCCGGCGTAACCATTGATGCGAAAGTTCACGGGCTGGCCCACACTGACCTCGCTGATCTTGTCAGCCGAAACGCGGCCTGCAAAGCGCATGCTGCTGGGGTCGATGACCTTGAGCAATTCCTTGCCGATGGAGGCGGTGTCGCCGGCGGAAACCTTGCGGTCGCTCACCACGCCATCAAAAGGGGCGCGGACGATGGTGCGTTCCAGTTGCTGGCGGGCCAGAACGGCCCGTGCGTTGGAGGCCGATAGCTCGCTTTGCGCACCATTGCGGCGCACCTCGGCGTCGTCCAGCGCTTGCAGCGAAGTCATGCCCGATGCCCGCAGGGTCTTGAGGCGCTGCAGGTTGCGTTCGGCCTGGTCCAGGGACTGGGTGGCATTGCGGGCATTGTCCTGCGCCGAATTCAGGTTGTCGCGAATGGAGGTCTGATCCAGACGCACCAGGACGTCACCCCGGCGGACCACGTCGCCATTTTCCTTGAGCACCTGCAGAACCACGGCAGAGACTTCTGCCCGCAGGTCGGCCTTGCGCTCGGGCTGGATGGAGCCGGTGATGACCGGGCCGGATGCCAGAGCGTTGGCTTCAATGGTCAGAATGTCCTCAGCACCAATCACCAGCTTGGCCGGCGCGGCGCTGGCATCTTTTTTGTCCCCTTTTCCCGGGAATTTGTCACAGGCCGAAAGGCCTGCCGTCAGGGCAACAACGAGGAGGAGGGGGCGCAGCATAGAGAACTCTCCGAGGGAACAATCAAGGGGTTTGGAAGGAGAAATGCTTGACTTGCATCAAAGCACTGACACCAAGGTCGCGATTATGGCGTCAACCCCCGCGCACCGCCAGGTGGCCATTTGGGGGGCGCGGGAGCGCAAGCTTAGCCGCATTTGGCGGCCGCTGGTTTGGTTTGTGCGGTGGCCTGTGGGGCCGACGCCTTGCGCGCAACGATGACCACCGGAGCCAGTTCGATGGTGCGCAGGGTGGGGACGGAGGCGCTTTGCATACCCACCACCACGGTGCTCAGCCAGGTGGCCGAGAGGCCAACCCCCATGATCAATGCGATGAATTGGTGGCGTTTGCTGGTAGTCATGGTGGGCTCCGTTTGGTGTTGGAGCGCACTGTAGACAAGGCCAGGTCCGGTTGCACGTGTTTTGCGACCGGCAACCGTCTGGCGTGACGGCCTGCAGATTTTTGGGGGCGGGTGGTGCGTCGGCACGCCTTTTGCGACAAACGGATTAGACTAAAACCACTTGCCGATCCACACGAAAACCCCAAGCCCCCATGTCCACTTTCAGAATCAGCCTGCACCAGGCGATCTATTCGCTATCCGATGCGCTGGACCTGGTCGGTGTGACACACATCCACCATGGCAAGCGGGTTGCCTATATCGCGGCCGAATGCGCCAAGCAGGGCGGGTGGTCACCAGACCGGCTGAATGCGCTTTTTCAGGCCGCCATCCTGCACGATTGCGGTGTTTCCAAGACACAGATACATGCCAGGCTGGCGCAGTTCGAATGGGAAAACGAAGCCGAACACTGCGGCCGAGGCGCTGAATTACTGGAGGGGTGTGATCTGTTGCGACCCCTGGCGGAGCTGGTGCTGCGCCATCACACCCATTGGGACGTGCTTCAGGGGCTGAAACTCCCCCAAACCGTGAAACTGGCTGCCAACTGCATCTATATGGCAGACCGCATCGACATATCCTGCCTGACGGTGCGGGGCAGTGAGGCCAACCTGCTGCTGTCCAAGGATCACATCCGCAACCTCATTGTTGACAGGCGGGGAACCTGGTTTGCCCCGGAGCTGGTGGATTTATTCATGGAGGTCTCTCAATCGGAGGCGTTCTGGTTTGCGTTGGAGAATGAGCACGTATCGGGCTATGTGGCGAAGTGGATGTCCGAGTCCGAAGCGCTGGACATTGACTTTCGGGAGTTGCGCAACCTGGTACAGGTCTTTTCCCGCATTGTGGATGCCAAGAGCACCTTCACCCGCGAGCATTCTGATGGCGTGGCATGCCTGGCCCACTACCTGGGTGAACTCATGGGGCTGCCGGAGCGGACCTGTGAAATGCTGGAGTTGGCCGGCCTGCTGCATGACTTGGGCAAGCTCCGCGTGCCCGACGAGTTGCTGGAGAAGAATGCCAAACTCACGGCGGAGGAATATGCCGACGTGAAACGCCACAGTTTCGACACCTTCAGCATTCTCAAGAACATCCATGGCCTGGAAGAGGTGGCCTTGTGGGCCGGCCAGCACCACGAGCGGGTGGATGGCAGCGGTTATCCCTACCAGCGCAGGCAAGGGCAAATCTCACTCGAAAGCCGGATCGTGGCGGTGGCGGACGTGTTCCAGGCACTGGCACAGACCCGCCCCTACCGGGGGCCGTTGGAACCACCGGCGATATTGGCGATATTGAAGGACGAGGCAGCCAGGGGACGACTCGATGACAATGTGGTCGCAAAAATCGAGGCCCACCTGATGGAGTGCTACCGGGCCTCTCTCCCAAAATAACCGAGGACTTCGATGAGACAAACCCTTGTGGGCGCCCTGGCCGCCCTGACCCTGGCCGCCGCATGCGCGCAGGATGTTGTGCAACCCAGCGCCAACTTGCTGGCCGACGGAATCCCGGCCATACCCAGGGCGATTGCGGACAAGGTGTCGCTGTACACCGAGTTTCGCGGCTATGGTTTTGTGGGCTGGCATCCCACCGAACGGTCCATGCTGGTGCGCCACCGCGAACCGGGCGCCAACATCGCGCAGATCTACTGGCTCAAGGCACCCGGCGGCAAGCTGGAGAAGGTCACGGACTTCCCGGACTACGTATCGGCCGCGTCGTTTGCACCCAAGCATGGCAAATACATTGTCTATAGCCGCGACATCGGCGGCAACGAGGCGACCCAGGTGTTCCGCATGGATCTGGACACACGCCAGTCCACGCTGCTGTCCAGTCCGGATGAACGCAGCGGC
>JAVBYK010000062.1 GCA_030824095.1 bacterium | reverse complement strand
GGCGTGCAGTTGGTCGGCAGCGAGGGGCAAACCGTTCTGGTTCTGGATGAACCCTGGGAAGTGGACCGGCTGCGGGTCGCCAACTTTCTGCCCATCCACGCCGTTCTCTTTGAACGCTCGCTCTTGGACGCGGGGTGCCGGTTTCGGGACGATCTGGAGTGCCTGGAAGACTGGGAGTTCTGGCTGCAGATTGCGGCATTGACGTCTTTCCAGCATGTTCCGGAGGTCAGCGCGGTGTACCGCATCGGTCTCGGCCTCTCGGGCCTTTCGGCGGAGGCCGACGCCGACAAGCACATCACCAACCGTGCACGGATATTTGATGCCTGGCTCCCCCGGTTTACCTCCCGCGAATGGGTGAGCTCCATTCACTGGTTTGAAAATGCGCGAAGCCACTTTTACCAAATGGCACTGGATCGATCCCACGAGAACCGTCAACTGGAGATGCGCCTGGGCACCAGCCAGGCGGGTCTTGCCGCACTGCGACTGGAACTGGACGCGGCTATGGCACATGCGGTGACCATGCGCTCGGACATGGAACGCCTGAACTGGCAACGCGGAGCGGCCAAGGATCTTGCAGCCAAGCATGCGGCACGTGCCGAAGTATTGCAGGGAACCGTGGATGCGCTGCTGGGCTCCACGTCATGGAAAGTTACCGGCCTCTTGCGCTTCGTGTCGCGTATCGCGCGCGGTGAGCGTCGACAGGCCTTGGAGAGCGTGCGCTGGCGCCTGGCCGCGCTGGCGAAACGCGTCGGCGTTCGCATCCCGCTGGGTCGCAGTGGTCGCCCGGCGGTACAGGTGCCCGCAACGCAAGGTGAGGACTCAACCTCTCCCCTTCGTGCGAGCGCTGGCACATCCCAGTCGGCAATGGTGGACATGGAGGACATTGCACCGTTGGATGGCACGCCGGTTGGCCGCATTGCGGTGCATGCGCACATCTTCTATGCCGATGTTGCCCCCGAGTTTGCGCAATCGCTCAGTCACATGCCGTTTGCATTCGATCTGTTTGTATCGGTTCCATCCGAGGAGATTCGCATGACCTGCGAGGCGGCACTACGGGCCCGCCTGCCAAAGTCAGTGGGTATGAAGATCGTCGTGGTCCCCAACCAGGGCCGTGATGTGGCGCCCATGTTTTGTACCTTCGGCGAGGAGTTGCGCCACTACGATTACCTGGCGCATATCCACACGAAGAAATCGCTGTACAACGATGGTGCGACCCGGGGCTGGAGAGAATACCTGCTCGATCAACTCTTCGGGAGTCCGCTGCAGATCCGGAAGATCTTTGCGTTGTTGGGCGAGTCCACGCACATTGGCTTTGTGTATCCGCAAAACTATTCCAAGCTGCCCTACTGGGCCAACACCTGGCTGTCGAACAAGCCGATGGCGCGCGCGTGGTGCAAGCGCCTGGGCATTGATGACATGCCGAATGGCTATTTCGACTACCCGGCCGGTTCGATGTTCTGGGCGCGTACGAATGCCTTGAAGCCCTTGTTGGATGCCGGTCTGACACTGGAAGATTTCCCCGTGGAGACCGGGCAACAGGACGCGACGCTTGCGCATTGCCTGGAGCGGCTGTTTGCCCTGACCGCCAGGCGCAGTGGCTTTGCGACAGCCATCCTGCGCGACGCCGCTTCCCCACGATGGTCGGCGTGGGGCTTTGACCAGTATTTGGTGCAAACCGCTGACAGCGTGCGAGCCCTGGTGTCCAGCGCTGATCTGAAGGTCGTGATCTTTGACATCTTTGACACGCTGCTGTTGCGCCCGCTGTTGGACCCGGAGAGCACCAAAGCCATCGTCGCGCACAAGGTGGGCGGAGACGCTGCAAAGGCGTACCTGCTGTTCAGGGCCGAGGCAGAAGGGATGGCCCGCCAAAAAGCCGGGCGGGACGTGGACCTGGATGCCATCTTCGTGGAATTCGCGGCACTGTCAGGGCTGTCCGATGACGCGGTCAACCGGCTGCGCGGGCTGGAGGAAAGTGTTGAGTGTGCGGCGGTTGCTGCACGACCTGACGTCGTCGAGATGCTGCATTTCGCACTGGCGCAGGGCAAGCGCGTAGTGCTGGCCAGTGACATGTACCTGCCCCGGCCGGTCATTGAATCCATGCTGGCGGCGAACGGAATTTTCGGTTGGCACGCGCTCTACCTGTCGTCGGACATTGGCTTACGCAAGGACACCGGGGATCTCTATTGCCATATCCTGGCAACCGAGCAGGCAACACCCGGACAGATGTTGATGGTTGGTGACAATGAACACTCCGACGTCCAGATACCCGGTGACATGGGCATGAAGGTCTGGCACGTGATGCGTCCGGTCGAGATGGCCCATGCGGGCGAGCGCCTAGGCCATCTGGTGAAGCAGGCACTGCATCACCGGGATCTGAACGAAGAACTGACCCTGGGACTGTTGCTGCGCGCTAATCTGAGCCCCGCGTTCTACAGCCAGTTCAGTTCGCAGGACATGGTCCCACCCAATTACCAGGCGCTGGGCTATTCGGTCTTGGGGCCATTGGCACTGTCGTTTGTTCAGTGGCTGGCGCAGCAGGCGGCAGGCGATGGGGTGGAGCGGCTGTATTTCCTGTCACGCGAAGGGGAGTTCCTGAAGACGGTGTATGACCGATGGGCGCAGCAGGTGGATGGTGCGCCTCCGTCAGAGTACATGGTGTTGTCGCGGCGCGCGGTCATCGTTCCCACGATCCGTGAGATCGGTGCGATTGAGGCCATTGCACGCACGCGCTACTTTGAGAACCGCGTTGCCTCCTTTGTTCGGGAGCGCTATGGGCTGGTGCTCTCCGACCTGGAGTGGTCCACCCTGGCGCGCCAGGGCTTGTTGCGTGCAGACCGACAGGTGGAAGTGGTGGACGGTCAGATTGACCATCTGAAGCCATTGCTGGCTGCCCTGGCTCCCCGCATATTTGCGCAGGCCCAGGCAGAACTTCCCGGCGCCCAGGCCTATCTGGATGCGATGGGTTTGAACGACGGAAAGAAAGCCGCGGTGGTGGATGTGGGCTATTCCGCAACCATCCAGGGGGGGCTGAACCAGTTGCTGGGCAGCAAGACCCACGGTTACTACATGCTGACCGATAGCCGAGCGGAGTTGGTCGCCAATCGGTACGATGTGACGGTTCAGGGGTGCTTTGGTCATTACGTTCAGTTCACACAGGACGTCACGGCCTTGTTGCGCCAAAGTTTCGACCTTGAAAAATTATTGAGTTCGGACGAGGCCCAGATCATTCGCTACCGGCTAGCGCCAGGCGGTGCGGTCGTTCCCGAAACGCGCGTTCTGAGCCGCGACGAAGTGCTGTGCCAACCGATCCGGGCGGAAATCCGAAAGGGAGCCATGCAGTTTGTCGAAGATGCCATCGACACGCGGACCCGGCTGCATGGGGATTTTGTGGTGCCGACAGCGTTGGGGCGGCAACTCTACGAGGTGCTGGTGAAGCAGCCTTCCGAGCGGGAAGTAGCCTTGTTGCGTGAAGTGGTGCTGGACGACTACTACTGCGGCCGCGACCTGGTCCGGTAGGCGTTGCGCGCATTCACCATAGCCCTAGCCCTAGCCCTTGTGGGCACTCATCACAAAAAACGGAAACCCGATATGACCCGCCCAGGGGCCCCAGTACATGTGGGCCTTGGGTTGTGTGAAGCCTGCACTGCACACCGCATCCAATAGATCCCAGCCAAAATTCTGGAAGCACAGCGAACCTTCGTTCGAGACCGGGTTGCCGTGGAACTCGGGCGGCAGAATGTGCGCAACAGCGCCTTGTGCATCGACGGTTGCGCGAACTCGCGTCTGCTCCAGATCGTAGAAGAACGGGACCGTAAAGACCAACTCTCCGCCGCGCTTCAACACGCGCGCCGATTCTGAAAAGGTCTTCTGATAGTCCGGAATATGTTCAAAGACATCCTGGGTCAGAACGATGTCGAAGCTGCCATCAGCAAATGACAGCCGGCTGAGGTCTTCGTGCCGGATCTGGGTGTGGTGCTTGAATTCTGCAGCGACTTCACCGGGGCGGTAGTCGGGGCCGAGGTACTCGCTGCCGATCACCTGGTCAAACAGTTTCTGGACGGCGGTGTATGAAACCGTGGTCTGCTCGGCCATATAGATGCGCGCCGACCGGGGCACGTTCAGCTTGCTGAACAGGAAGTCCACCAGAGCCCGCATGCGGCTATTCAGACCGCATTGGTTGCAGGCACAGGTCTCCGTCCACGCAGGGTGCACCGAGCCCGTTCCATCGGTCCCGCAGTAGTGCCAGGTGATCCGCATCGTCGTGACCGCATTGCACGCTGCACACCAGGCCTTGATGTCAAACGGATGCCTGGACTGCAACATCCGATCATCGATTTCGGCAATGACTTCCAGTTGGGTGCCCAATTCAGACGCCAGGGCGTCGAATTCGGCCTTGCTGGCGAAGTCGGCCAGCCATATCGAAGGAAGATGAGAGTTTCCGCGGGCCATCCAAGCACTCCT
>JAVBYK010000361.1 GCA_030824095.1 bacterium | reverse complement strand
GGCATCAGCTTCTCGTTGTACAGCGTGTACTGGCTGTCCACGATCTCGTGCACCGATGCCGCCAGCCGCTCAAACGAGCCGACCGAGAACAGCCCCTTGCGCTCCTTGGCCTGGTTGGCAATCAGGTGGGGTTCGGCGCGCACCTCGAAGAACTCGTCTAGATTGCTTGATACGATGCACAGGTAGCGCAGGCGCTCCAGCAGGGGCACGTCATCACGCACGGCCCAGTTGAGCACCCGCTCGTTGAAGGCCAGTATGCTGTGGTCGCGGTCCAGCAGATCGGGCGCTTTCAGTGGCGCTTGCAATGTGGGGCTGCTAAGAAATGGCAACATAGATACGACCTTCACTATGACACAACAGTGAAGAATTGTTGACTAACTGGATGACAGATTTGTGACAGAACGGTGAAATTCCGACTCCAGATCCAGGACAGCCCCGTGCTTCGCAGGAACCAGGAAGGACGCAAACAGCACCGACGCGTGGCCCCAGCCAAATCGCTCGGCCCTTGCACGGGCCGCCGCACGGGGCACGCCCAGGGCCTGCTGCCAGGCTGGCTGCAGGTTCTCATGCAATGCGCCACCGCAAGCAGGATCACCCACCACTTCCAGCGGCCCTTCCACCGGATAGGCGGCCACCGGTGTTCCCACCGCCATCGCCTCCAGCATGACCAGACCAAAGGTCTCGGACCGGCTGGGCATGACAAAGACATCGGCTGCGGCATAGACCCAGGCCAACTCGTCGCGCGGCAACAGACCCAGCCAATGCACCTGCGGGTAGCGTGCCCGCAGCGACGACTCCAGCGGCCCCACTCCACACACGACCTTGGTGCCCGGAACATCCAGCTCAAGAAAGGCGGCAATGTTCTTCTCGTAAGACACCCGCCCTACATACAGTGACACCGGCCGCTCCAACGCGCCCAGTGGCGGGTAGACCTGGGGCGCATCCCGGTAGGCAAAGAGCCGCATGTCCACACCATGGGTCCAGCTGCGCAGGTTGCGAAAACCGCGCCCCTGCAGCATGTGCAGCACGCTGGGCGTGGGCACCAGCACGCCCGACGAGGGTTTGTGAAAATGACGAAACAGCGCATACCCCATCCACAACGGAATCTTCAGCGCGGCCTTCAAAATCTCAGGAAACCGGGTGTGGAACGCAGTGGTAAAGGCCAGCTTGCGTTGCAGGCAGTAGCGCCGCCCAGCCCAACCCAGCGGACCCTCGGTGGCCAGGTGAATGGCGTCGGGTGCCAGCGCGTCCAGGCGCCGCGCCAGTTCGGCAGCCGGGCGTACGGCCAGATCGATACCGGCGTAGCCGGGGCAGGGTCGGGTGCGAAACAGGCCGGGGTGAATCACTTCAACGGTGTGTCCCAGCGTCTGCAACTCGCGCACCAGCTCCACCAGCGTGGTCACCACGCCGTTGACCTGGGGTTGCCAGGAGTCCGTCACCAGAGCCAGTTTCATGCAGCAACCTCCACCAAGGCGGGAACACCAACACGGCCAGGCACGTCGGGGTTCCAGTAGACCAGCTCCAGACGTCCATCGGCGTGCTCTACCAGCGCACTGCGGCTCTCCACCCAGTCGCCATCGTTGCAATACAGGGTGCCGTTGATGTCGCGCATCTCGGCGCGGTGGATGTGGCCGCAGACCACGCCGTCATGCCCCAGCGAGCGCGCGGCCTGGGCGACGGCCACCTCGAAACTGGTGACATAGTTCAGCGCCGACTTGACCTTGTGCTTGAGGTAGGCCGACAGCGACCAGTAGGGCAGGCCCATGCGACCGCGCAGGCTGTTGAGGTAGCGGTTGAGCTTGAGCGTGAATTCGTACAGGTTGTCGCCCAGGTACGCCAGCCACTTGGCACACTGGATCACGCCGTCGAAATAGTCGCCATGCGTGACCCACAGACGCCGGCCGTCGGCCGTGGTGTGGACCGCGTCCTCGCGCACCTCGATGCCGCCAAACTCGTGGCCCAGAAAGCCGCGGGCAAATTCGTCGTGGTTGCCGGGAATGAACACCACCTTGCAGCCCTTGCGGGCGCGGCGCAGCAGCTTCTGCACCACATCGTTGTGCGACTGGGGCCAGTACCAGCGCCGGCGCAATTGCCAGCCGTCCACAATGTCACCCACCAGGTACAGGTAGTCGCTGGGGTGGGCCTTGAGAAAGCCCAGCAGGGCCTGGGCCTGGCAGCCGGCTGTGCCCAGGTGGATGTCGGAAATGAAGATGGCCCGGTAGCGGCGCGCGCCGTGGTCCTCGTCGTCTTCAGCGGGTGTGCCGGCGGCGATGCCTCGCCACACAGGAGCAAAGGCGTCGGGGCCGACTCGCATGTCAGGCTCCCAGGAAGTGCTTGCGGTAGCGCGATGGCAGATCGGCAATGCGCATCAGCATGGGCAGGTCGGCGGAGTTGAAATCCGGGTCCCAGGCCGGTGGACCCAGCACCTTGGCGCCCAGACGCAGATAGCCCTTGATCAGCGCCGGTGGCTCCACCTCCAGCGAGGCATCCAGCTGCTCGATCGGCAGCGGCAGGCGTGGGCGCACGTGGTACTCGATCGGTGCCAGGTGGGTCTTTTGGACCTGACGCCAGATGCTGGCAGCCACATCACCACAGACCACGCCGTTGTGCAGCATGGGCACACTGGCGCAGCCGATCATGGTGTCCAGCTGGTTGCGAACCATGAACGCACCCAATGCCCCCCACAGGGCCATGATCACGCCGCCATGGCGGTGGTCCTTGTGCACGCAGCTGCGGCCCAGCTCGACCATGCGCTCACGCAAGGACCGCAGGCGGGTCAGGTCGAACTCGGTGTCGCTGTAGGTGCTGCCCACGCGCTGGGCCTGCACCGGGGTCAGCACGCGGTAGGTGCCAATGACCTGGCCTGTGGCCTCGTCACACACCAACAGGTGCTCGCAGAAGTTGTCAAACAGGTCGATGTCGTGGCCGGGCAGTGTGTTGCTCAGGCGGGCACCCATCTCGCCGGCAAACACCTCGTAGCGCAGACGCTGCGCCGCGCGCACTTCGTCGAGGTGGCGGGCCCAGGACACGCGAATGCCGGGGCGCTCTTGCGTGGTCGCGGCCGGGTTACGCGACGGCGTGGTGGTCTGAACCTGGATGGCGTCAATGTGCTCGCCCATGGTCAGACTCCGGCGGGGTTGGGCAGGCGCAGTTCGGCGCCGCAGTCTTTCAGGGCATCCAGCCAGGGGCGGGTTCCCGCCTGAAAACGCAGGCCGCCGGGGCTATTGGCCAGCGCCTGGGCCGTGCAACGCAACACCCGCAGGCACTGCTGCTCGAAATCATGGGTCGGTCGGTTGTTCACTTGCTGTTCCATCTTGCTCTCCGTTGTGCTGTTATGCAGGGATTTTGGAAGGCAAAGATGACGCAATCACGTCAATTCGATGGCAGTTGTGTGACAGGCGCCGCGCCGTCTCAAAATGCAACAGAGTGAAAACCACACTTGATTTATTAAGGGTAAACCCTTATCTTCAGACTTGCTTCGTATCAAAAGGATTCGCCATGCGCCAGACTATGACCCCCGTGCTGAGATCCGCGGAGACGTCGGAGTTCGCATTCGATGCCATCCCCGCGCCCGTGATCGCCAAAAGCGTGACCGATGTAGCCGGAATTACCATAAACCTGCTGGGACTGCCCTTCGACATCGCCCGGGCCCAGTACGCCCGCGCCGTACAGGTGGGCCTGATTGAACGCTCCATGCTGGGGTCGCGCGACTTTTCACGCACCATGCAGGCGCTGGAACAGCTGACGCTAGGTCCCTGGGCGCGCCACGTGTAGGCGCACGCACCAGGGCCGTCCGCCTGCCGGCCAGGCTTTCACGGAATCATTTTCAATGAAATAGGGCTCTAGCCCTCGTAGATATTGACTCTATAGCTCCTGTTTTAATAGCAATTTTCGCTAGCAAGCCGGAAGCCGGGCGCGCCCCACGCCGCTGCGCCCATCCGTCACATAAGCGGAGTAAGCTGTGCAGCCTATGAAAACCTCCGGCACAGCGGCGCAGAAGACCGTGGAAATCGAGCTGAAACTGGCCTTGCCCACCGCAGACCCGGCGCTGCTGGAGCAGCGTCTTGCCCGGCTGCCGCTGCTGGCACGCCGCAAGGCCAGCCGCCAGGCCCTGCACAACATCTACTACGACACGCCCGACGATGCCCTGCACCACCGGCGCATTGCGCTGCGCCTGCGCCGCGTGGGTGATGCGGCCCATCCCCAATGGCTGCAGACCCTCAAAGTGGGTGGAAGTGACGATTCCGCGCTCAGCCGGCGCGGCGAGTGGGAAGACACCGTGCCCGGTGCCGCGCTGCGTGCGAAGCTGCTGCAGGCTACGCCCTGGCCCGAACTGGACCCGGATGGTGCCGTGTTCCAGGCCCTGGAGCCCCGCTTCACCACCGACTTCCAGCGCACCCGCTGGACCGTGCGCCAGCGCGATGGCAGTGCGGTCGAGGTGGCGCTGGACGTGGGCCACATCGTCGT
>JAVBYK010000134.1 GCA_030824095.1 bacterium | reverse complement strand
TGGGCTTGCTCAGTGGGCCGGCCGGTGCGCAGCCGCGGCTACGGTTTCACCCAGGTCGTCCATGACTTCCTGCAGGGTGGCAATGGCCCGCCCAATACGGGTCGGCGCCTTGGGTGGTGCGCAGAGATGGCGCTTGGGGTCGTCCAGCACCTCGTGGTTCAGGCTGATGCCATGGCGCGCCAGCTTGGCTGACAGTCCGGTCTTGCGCGAGCGCAGCATCTGGCGCGTCTGCTGGTAGGCGTGTTCGGCCAGGTGGCGCCGCTGCGCGTAGCTGAAGGTATTGGCCAGGTACAGCTCCGGGTCACGGTGGTCGGGCTCGATCAGCACGATGTCGGTATGGGGGTAGGCATGGGTGTAGTGCTTCATGCCCAGTTCCATGCGGGAGTGGATCATCGAGCGGAAGGTCTGGCTCAGCACGGAAGGCAGCCCACCATCCACAATGCGCGGAATCTCGCGCTTGTGTGCCGGCAGGCCGCGCTGCATGACCTTGGCAACCTGCGGAGCCGTAGCATCAAACGGCACCAGTGGGTTCAGGCAGATCATCAGGTCGACCTCGTCTTCCAGCGCCACCGATGCGTGCATGGTCTTCTTCAGTGCGCCGTCCACGTAGTACTGGCCGCCGATTTCCACCGGGGGAAACAGGCCGGGCAGCGCCGAACTGGCCTGCACCGCCTGGGAGATCGGTACATGGTCCCAGCCAGGCCGGCCAAAGGGTGCGGACTCGCCGCTGTCCAGGTTGGTGGCCACCAGGGTGAGTTTCGCCTTGAGCTGGCGGAAATCGTTGGTGCGGCCCTGGCGGCTGAACAGGCGGGCCAATTGGGTATCGACAGCCTGATTGGAAAAGACCCCGGTGGGCAGGCCAGGGCTCAGTCGCTCCAGGGCGTTCATGACGGACTTGCGGCCCAGGGTCAGATGCCACAGCGCCGACAACACCAGGCCAGGCAACATCACGCCGCGACGCATGAATTCGTCGTAGGCAGGGGTCATCAACCAGGATGGGTCAAAGGTCTCGGAGGGTTCGCTGTCGTTCTCAATGAAGGACGCGCACAGCTCTCGCGGTGAGATCCCATTGGCCAGTGCGGCCACGATGAATCCGCCTGCTGACACACCGACATAGTGGTCCAGTTGGGTGAAGTCCAAACCGTTGAGGGACTCCTCCAGCGCACACATGGCGCCCACCTCGTAGATCGCGCCCAACGGGCCGCCGCCAGCCAGCGCCAATGCGATTTTGGGGGGCGTATTTGTATTCACGTTCATAGGTCCAAAGTGTAGAGGGCGATGCGGGTCAAATTTGCTGCATTGCAATACACCCGCCGTGTGTGATCACACAGAAAAAAAGGGGCGCCTGTGCGCCCCTTCCACACCCACCAAGGGGGCACTTATTCGACCTTCGGCGCTGCGGCTTCGATCACCACAGCAGGTTGTGCCGTCTTGCGTGCGGGGGCTGCGCGCTTGCTGGCAGCCTTCTTGGCAGGAGCCTTGGTGACAGGTGCCGGAGCAGCAGTCTTTTTAGCCTTGGGAGTGCTGGGCTTGCTCGCCTTGGGTGCCGGCGAGGCTTCGGCTTTGGGCGCCGGGGCCTTGGCTGACAGTTTCTGCACCGCCTTGTTCAGATCGTCAATGCGCGCAATCAACGCGTTCACATCCTTGGCTGACGGGACGCCCAACTTGTTCAGTGCCTTGGCAACGCGCTCTTCGAAAATGTTTTCCAGCTTGTCCCACTGGCCCGAAGCCTTGGAGCTGATATCGGTTGCCATGGTGGACATCTTGTTGGTGGCTTCGGAAATTCGCTCCTCGGCAACGGCCTGGGTCTTGCGCTGGATGGCGACGCCTTCCTTGACCAGGGATTCAAAGGCCTTGGAGCCTTCGGCCTGGGCCCGTGTGAAAGCACCCAGACCGGCTTGCCAGATCTGCTGCGCAGAATCCTTCACCGAGCCGGTCAATGCGGCATGGGCAGCCTTTGTCGAGTTGTTTTTTTGCAGTTTTTTGACCATGGGATGCTCCAGAAAAAAATGGGGTAGGGGGCGGGCACGCACACCGCGTGTCCAGACATGGGCAGTACTGTACGCGCAGTCGGGTGTGGGGTGTAGGTGGGACCTCCTAACTTGCCAAAGACTCCTTGCCCCGACGGTCGGCCTTTCGGTGAACGTCGGTGCGTGTGGACTTGCCCCGTTAAACTACGTCTCGTGACTTTTCTCCAACGCTCGTACATTCCCATCCACAGCCGCTCCCTGCTCTGGCAATTTGCCAGACGCGACGTACTGGGCCGCTACCGTGGTTCATTGCTGGGACTGACCTGGTCATTCCTCACACCGCTGCTGATGCTGGCGGTGTATTCCTTTGTGTTTGTGGGCGTCTTCCGGGCCAGTTGGCCGGGCACGCCCAAGGGCAGCGGGGTGGAGTTTGCCCTGCAGGTTTTCGCAGGCCTGCTGGTTTTCAATCTTTTTGCGGAAGTGGCCAACCGGGCGCCGAATCTGGTGGTCGAGCAGCCCAACCTGGTCAAGAAGGTCATCTTCCCGGTTGAACTACTGGCCTGGGTCACGGTCCTCTCGGGTCTGTTCCATCTGCTGATCAGCGCGGCCACCCTGCTGGTGGTCCTGCTGATCGCCCGGGGTGGTCTGCCGATCACTGCGCTGGCATTGCCCCTGGTGCTGTTGCCGTTCCTGCCCATCTTGTTGGGACTGGGTTGGTTTTTGTCGGCCATCGGGGTTTTTGTGCGCGACGTCAGTCCCGTGATGAGCATGCTGGTCAGCCTGATCATGTTCCTGTCGCCGGTCTTTTATTCCGTTGCGAGCCTGGACCCGGAAATCCGTTTCTGGATGAACCTCAACCCCCTGACGCTCATCATCGAGCAGGTGCGTGCCGTGTTGTTGCTGGGCCAGTGGCCGGCGTGGGGAGCGCTGGGCCTGTATGGTCTGGTGGCCTGCGGGTTTGCCGCTTTGGGTGGCGCCTTTTTTCAGTTGACGCGCAAGGGCTTCTCCGATGTCCTCTGATCTCGCCATCCACGCGCAGCAACTGGGCAAGGTATTTCAACTCTACGAACGCCCGATCGACCGTCTCAAGCAGATGCTGATGCGCGGCCGGCGGCGCTACTTCAGGGAATTTTCCGCCCTGCACGACGTCAACTTCGAGTTGAAAAAGGGCGAGGTACTGGGCTTGGTCGGCCGCAATGGTGCCGGAAAATCCACGCTGCTGCAGCTGATTTGCGGCACGCTCAACCCCACCGGCGGGCGGGTCGTGGTGCAAGGCCGTGTGGCCGCGCTGCTGGAACTTGGCGCAGGGTTCAACCCGGAGTTCACGGGGCGGGAAAACATCTACCTGAACGCCTCCATCCTGGGGCTGAGCAAGGACGAAATCGACGCGCGCTATGACTCCATCGTGGAGTTTTCGGGAATTGCCGACTTTATTCACCAGCCGGTCAAGACCTACTCCAGCGGCATGTATGTGCGCCTGGCGTTTTCGATTGCCACTAGCGTGGACCCCGACATCCTGGTGATTGACGAGGCCTTGTCGGTGGGCGACGGCGCGTTTGCCCGCAAGTCGTTCGACCGCATCATGCGGCTGAAGGAAAAGGGCGCAACCATTCTGTTCTGCTCGCACTCCGTCTACCAGATCGAGGCCTTGTGCACCCGGGCCCTGTGGCTGGAAAAAGGCGTTGTCCAGCTCATCGGAGACCCGGCGACGGTCGTGGCGCGGTACCAGAATTTTCTGGACATGGACTCTGCTCCGATCGCAGTCACGCACGACCAGAGTCTCGTACCAGCTCCCACCGGAACGGCCCGCATCCTGGGCGTGCAGACGCAGGTCGATGAGACGGTTGGCAATTCCCTGACCGTGCGCAGCTCCGAGCAGACGCTGACGGTCACCATGGGCTTTGCCTCCGATCCGCAATTGCCGCCACCCGTGGTCGCCATCTCCATCCATTCAGCCGATGGCCGCTGGATCGCCAGCAGCAGCACGCAGGCCGCTGGTCTGGTGCTGGATCGCGATGCATCGGGGCGTGGCTCGGCCACCATCGAGTTCCCCAAGATTCCCCTGCTGAAGGGCGAGTACTTCATCGGTGCCTACCTGCTGAGCGAAAACGGCATCCACGTCTATGACGGCGCGGCCAATGTGGCGACACTGCACTTCAGCCAGAAGACGCTGGAGCAGGGGGTGGTCACCCTGCCGCACGGCTGGCGTTACGCCGCCGGGGCCGGCAGCTCAACCGGTGGCGTGCCCCAGGTCGGCTACTGAGGTCCAGGCTCAGCTTTCCATCCCGCGCCGCATCCGCCACTGCTTCACCAACGCGTAAATCGCCGGAATCACCGCCAGCGTCAGCACGGTGGATGACACCATGCCTCCCACCATGGGCGCGGCGATGCGGCTCATGACTTCGGAGCCGGTGCCGGTGCCCCACAGAATGGGCAGCAGGCCGGCCATGATGGCCACCACCGTCATCATCTTGGGGCGCACCCGCTCGACCGCGCC
>JAVBYK010000252.1 GCA_030824095.1 bacterium | reverse complement strand
TGGCGCGGCGACGAGATGATTCGCCTGCTGGCCCGCCTGGCCATGGAGCAGTGTGATCCGCAGCGGGACTTTCTCGGCCATGTGGGCGGCGATGACTTCATGATCCTGTTCCAGAGCGCGGATTGGCGGGTGCGCACCGAGCGTCTGGTGCAGGACTTCAACACCCAGGCGCTGGCACTGTTCGATGACGCGGCCCGCTTGGCCGGCGGCATTGAGGCCGAAGACCGGCATGGTTTGCCGCGGTTCTTTCCCTGCACCACGGTATCGGTCGGTGCGGTGGTCATCGAAGGCAGCCGCTTTTCCCGGGCCGAAGATGTGGCCAATCTGGCAGCACTGGCCAAGCACGACGCCAAGCGCTCGGGCGCCGGCTTGTTTGAGCGCCCGGTCTAGCGAGCTATCGGACCCTGCACGAGCTCGATACGCCGGCTGATGCGATCGGCCTCGACTATCTGACCGGCTTGCCGTGCCCTTTGCAACTGCACGCCCAACCAAGCCAGCAAGGGCCTGCGCCAGCCCTGATCGGATGCGGCGTTGACGGCCTGTTCGATGATGGCGGGATTGGCCTTGCCGGTTTGCAGCAGGACACCCGCAGCCACCAGTAACGATAGCGGGTCTTCCATGCCCTGCAACGCACTGCCGTCGGCATCCGTGCGTGCGGCAGCGGCGCGCTGCGAGGGTGGTAGCAAGGCTATGCTGGCAGCGCTCACCTGGCCACGCAGGTAGTCGGCATAGGCGCGCTGGGCGGGCGTGGCGTCCTGGCGCAGCATGTCAAACCCGGCGCAGGCTTCCCACACCAGGCTGGCGACCCGGGCCGCGCACTGGCGCAGCTCTGCCGCTGCCATCCAATCAGCCCGGCCGGTGCTGGCCAGCTGCTGGCGTGCGCGGGCTGCTTCTGCCTGCTCCACGCGGGTATTGCCGGTCAGGTAAGCGGCGATAGAGCGGTCCAAAGCCCCCTTGGCTTCGATCTGCCAGTCGGGCGTGCGGGGGGCGTTGGAGCATGCCGTCAGTGCGACGGCCAGTAACAGAGCCACGGATGCGAAGGCCGGAGTGCGAGGAGGGTATTTCATGGCAACTGGATCTCGGTGTCGCGGGCAAAGGGCCATTTGCGGTTGATCTCGGTGACCAGGCTTTCAATCTTGTGCAGATTGGCCTCCACATCGGCGCGCAGCACGCCCAGATCGGCGGTGGCCGCTTTGGCACTACCGCTGATGGCCTGGGCATCACGCAGAATCGCGTCCACCTTCTTGAGGCTCTCACGCGATTCGCCCAGCATGGCATTGAGCTGCACCACGGTTTCACGGGCCTGTGGCAACACGCCCTTGTCGCCAAACACCTGGGTGTCGGTCTTGGCGGCGATGCCGTCCAGCTTGGTTAGCAGTGCCTGCGTGCGGTCCAGCGTGGCGATGACCTTTTTGGCGTCCTGCTCGCTGCCCAGTGCCACCGTCAATGCGCCACCGGGGCCATTGAGCCGTTCGGTCAGCGTGTGCAGGTTGCGCAGGCTGGCGCCCACCGATCCTTCGGAGCCCGTGAGCGCGTTGAGGTTGTCGACAAGTTCGCGCACCGAGGCAATCACCTTGGGTATTTCGGCGCTGACATCGCCCTGCAGCACGGTGCGCACGGCACCGTCGGGCAGGGCGGGGTCGTCCAGCACACCGGTGTAGGCGCGAATGGCGGGGCTACCCACCACACCGCGCACCAGCGTGAAGATGCTGCTGGTGCGCAGCCAGTGCGCATCCTTGGCAGCCACAT
This sequence comes from bacterium, assembly GCA_030824095.1. Taxonomy (GTDB): domain Bacteria; phylum Pseudomonadota; class Gammaproteobacteria; order Burkholderiales; family Burkholderiaceae_C; genus Allorhodoferax. Next base: position 2,719 of record JAVBYK010000252.1, on the reverse strand, counting down.
CGATCAGGATGCGGACTTTACCGTTTTCGGCCAGTTCAATGCGGTGCACCCGGCCAATGGGAAAGCCGGAGAATGTGAGGTCCATGCCCACCGCCACACCCTCGGAGTCTTCGGCCATCAGCACCAGGCGCTGGGTGCTGTCAAAGGCGCCACGGGCATACAGCACAAACAGCACGGAGCCGCACACCAGCAGCAGCATGAACACCATCAGCAACCGGGCCTTGAGCTCCAGGTTGGCAATGGGCGGTGGCGTGGGGGCTTGGGGTGGGTTCATGGTGGTGCAGTGCGGTGGCGGGTCAGTAGTAGTTGCCTACCAGTGATCCCACTTCAATCAACAGGATAAGCGCAAACATGCGTACCAGGCCCCGCATTTCCGCGCTGGTGCGCACAGTGCTGGCATGCGCAGCGGGCAGGTTGCGCATGCCGAATACGGCAGATGCCATGGGAATCAGTGCCACGGTCAGGCAGAAGAGCAGGGTCTTGAGTGCAAAGATCAGCGACACGGCGGGGCTGAATACCTGGCCAAACAGGCGGATGTAGGTGGCCAGACCCGACAGGCTGAAACCATAGCTTGCCAAGTACGCCACCACCAGGACCACGACACTGCTCAGTGCCGCCAGGGTCAGGCCGGAGAACAGCCCGGCAACCGTGCGGGGCAGCACCTCGGCCTGCATGAATTCCAGGCTCTGGCTCGCGTCCCGGTCCACTTCGCCACTGGTGTGCAAGGCGGTGAGTTCGGCTCCATCGGGAATCGTGCAACGCAGGGCCACGAACAGGGCGGCCGTGAGCGGAATCAGCTCCAGCACCAGCACCCGGATGACCACCTGCAGGGCGTATTGCGACAGCCCGTAGCTCAAAGCGGTGACCAGGACGATGCGGGTCAGCACCACCGTCACCAGGGCACACACCACGCTGAAGCCTAGCAGCATGGGGGCGGTGTTCAGGTAGATTTGCTGGGCCAGCAGGGTTCGGTGCGCCGGGCTGTAGCTGGACGGCGAGAACGCCAGCACCAGAATGCTGGCGCCCAGCTGCAGCAGGTGCCACCACTCGATCAACGCCCGCTGCAAGGCCCTGAGCGGGTGTGTCAATGGGTTGTGTGGAAAGCCCGTTGTTGACATGCAGGCATGATACCTGCGATGGCTGGATGGGGTGGCCGCTGTCAGCAGCCCAGCACTTCCAGAAACCAGGGCGTGCGTTGCCAGGCCTGCACCTCTTCGCGCAGCAGGTAGGCCGATTGCGGAAAGGCTTCGGCCCAGCCCGGGCGGCAGGTCAATTGCAATACCTGGCTATGGGGTGACGCACGTTGCAGGCCCATGCCGGCCAGGTCCGGGTCGCGCCGCGCATGGCACAGGATGACGGCCAGGCGCAGGGCCAGCAGCTGCAGCACCAGATCGTCTTCACCCAGGGATGCTTCGAGTTTGCGCAGCTTGCCGCGGTGGCCCAGCACCAGGAGGCTCAGGCGGTGCATCTCAGAGAGCGAGAAGCCCATGGCGTCGGCGTTGTCCAGAATGTAGGCGCCGTGCTTGTGGTAGTCGCTGTGCGAGATGTGGCTGCCAATCTCGTGCAACTGGGCGGCCCACTTGAGTTTGCGCAAATGGCGATCGTCTTCTGGTGATGCGCTGCTGTTTGTTTCGCCGGCTAATTGGGTAAATAGCTGGGCTGCCACCTTGCCCACGCGCTCGCCGTGTGCGGAGTCCACACCAAACTTGGTGGCCAGGCGCTGCACGGTCTTGACGCGCAGGTCGTCGTTTCGGTCGGTGGCGCCCAGCAGGTCACAGATCAGGCCGTGGCGCAGACCGCCGGCAGCCTGTTGAATGGACTCAATGCCCAGCAGGTCAAAAATGGCACGCATGATGCTGACACCGCCGCCAATGATGGCCTTGCGGTCTTCGCGCATGCCGGCGATCTGCAGGCGGTCCACACTGCGCGCCGCCAGCAGCTTGTCCAGCAGCCAGTCCAGGCCATCCTGCGTCACTGTGCCTGCCGGCCAGCCCGAGGCCACCAGCACATCCATGATGGCGCCCACCGTGCCGGCCGAACCATAGGCCATGTCCCAGCGGCTGGGGTGGTAGGCGTCCAGTGCCTCATCCAGTACCGCCTTGGCGGCAATCTCGGCCACGGCAAAGGCTTTTTTGGTGAATTGACCGTCGGCGAAGTATCGGGTGGACCAGGCGATGCTGCCCACGCGGTACGACTCCATGATCTGCGGTGTGGCGCCGCTGCCCAGAATCAGCTCGGTGGAGCGTCCGCCGATATCGATGACGATGCGGCGTTCGTCAGATTGCGGCAGCATCTGTGCCACGCCCTGGTAGATCAACCGGGCTTCTTCACGGCCGGAGATGACGTTGATCGGAAAACCCAGGATGGTGTTGGCCCGGCTGATGAAGGCATCGCGGTTGCGGGCCTCGCGCAGCGTCTGCGTGGCCACGGCGCGCACTTCGCCGGGTTTGAAGCCAGCCAGGCGTTCGCCAAAGCGGGCCAGACAGTCCCAGCCGGCCTGCATGGCTGCGGGTGTCAGGTTGCGTTCCTCATCCAGACCGCCGCCCTGGCGCACGGTCTCTTTCAGGTATTCGGTGCGGACAAACCCGCCATGCTCCACGCGGCCGATTTCAAGACGAAAGCTGTTGGACCCCAGGTCCACGGCGGCCAGACGATTACCCATGTGCATCAATTCTTTGTTTCTGGAGGAAGGAGAGACCGCCAGAGCATAGCACCGGGG
>JAVBYK010000370.1 GCA_030824095.1 bacterium | reverse complement strand
TATCCACAAGGCCCGGGGATCAGTGGCTAGCGGTACTTGCGCAGGATCTCTTCAAACTGATTGGCCTTCTTCATGGCATCCAGCGCCTTGAGGATTCGTGGCGCAGCAATGAGCCCTTTTTTCGGGACACCGCACTGAAAGTCGTGCCGTGAAATGGCCATGCGCCAGACCGAATGTCGGTGTCTGGGTGTCTGACGTTGGTACCAATTCAGCGCCATGGTTTCACTGACACCGTAGGGCGTGCGGCCCGCTGTCATCTTGAGGTTGACCTTTTCCTGGTCCACAGCATCTTCGCGCTTGAGCCGGCCACTGGCGAAGTGGGAGTCCAGCGTTGGATACCCGTAACCGAGCACCGTGCTGATGAGGGACCCGGCAGGAATCGCGGCCACATCGGTGGCAGGGGCAGTGGCCTCGCCGCCAAAAATCACGTCCGTGATGTCAAACAGCTTTCCGCTCCAGACGTATTGGTCCGGCAGATCCGTCCACTGGGGAGACAGGTAGCAACGCAGATCGATATCGCCACTCAACGCGGCAGCCTCCACCCGCTTGCGGGGCAAGACAACAAATGTGACCGGCATCTGCATGTGCTTTTCAATCACCATGGCCAGGTCATACATGATGCCTTCCACCAGCATGTCACCGTCAAACCGGCCGTAAGGCATGTTCCACGAACTCACTGCGCTGTAACGCAGGGTCTGCGCAGCCCAAACCGGCTGCGCCAGGATCAAGCCGCTGCACAGGACAAGATACCGGGCAATTCTCATGAAGGACCTCACTTCCTGCCAATGGCTTTGGGTGCAACTCCCTCAGTAGGTACCCGGATACGCCCCGCCGTCGGCCAGCACGTTCTGGCCGGTGATGTAGCCGGCGTGCACGCTGCACAGAAATGCGCAGATGGCACCAAACTCCTCGGGCGTGCCAAAGCGCTTGGCCGGAATACCCTGGCGGCGGGTGTTGGCCAGGGCCTCCACAGTTTGCCCTGTTTTCTTGGAGTTGGCCGCCAGCATGGTCTTGATGCGGTCGGTGTCGAACACGCCGGGCAGCAGGTTGTTGAGGGTCACGCCCTGGGCCGCCAGCGGACTGCGCGCCACGCCGGCCACAAAGCCGGTCAGGCCGCTGCGTGCGCCGTTGGACAGACCCAGCACATCGATGGGCGCCTTGACCGAGCTGGAGGTGATGTTGACGATGCGCCCAAAGCCGCGCTGCGCCATGCCGTCCACCGTGGCCTTGATGAGTTCGATGGGGGTGAGCATGTTGGCGTCCACCGCCTTCAGCCAAGCCTCGCGATCCCAGTCGCGGAAATCTCCGGGAGGCGGGCCACCGGCGTTGGTAACCACGATGTCGAAATCGCGGCGCATAGCGAACACCGCCGCGCGACCAGCCTCTGTCGTGATGTCTTGCGCACAAAACAACACGCTAGCCCTCGTGGATGTTGCGTAATCAGCTATCAATTTGGAAGCAGATTCCTCCAGCTTCTCGGCACCGCGCGCCACCATCAGCACGTTCACGCCTTCCTGGACCAGTGCCTGGGCACAGCCCCAGCCCAGGCCCTTGCTGGCGCCGCACACCAGGGCCCACTTGCCTGCAATTCCCAAATCCATGTCGATCCCCCAATAAATAAACCGTACTCGATAGCGTACCGGTTTTGCCGCCGGGCCGCCCCAAGGCGAAACGCGGCCCCCTGGGGGGGCAGGGAGCCACATGCAATGGGCGACCGTGGGGGTAAGATTAAGCAGCCATGAAGTTCCGCCCTGCCCCTTTGAACGCCCTCCTGGAGCCCTATGCCGACAAGGTCTGCGACGCCGTGCGCGCTGTAGCGGCCATCCGTAACGGCGAGCACGTGTTTGTCGGCACCGGCTGTGCCGCGCCGCGCACGCTGGTGCAGGCACTGGAGTGCATGCCCAGCCCACCGGCCGATGTGGAGATGCTGCACTTCTTCACCATCAAGGCGTTTGACCATGATGCAGAAGGTCGCTGCACCACCCGCTTTCGGCACCGCAGCTTCTTTGTGGGCAGTGACATGCGCGCCGCCGTCAAGCAGGGCCTGGTGGACTATGTGCCGATGTCGGTGGCCCGGGTGCCCGAGATGATGGCGCTGGGCCGCATTCCGGTGGATGTGGCGCTGGTCCAGGTCTCACTGCCCGATGCCTTTGGCTATGTCAGCCTGGGCGTGTCGGTGGACATCATTCCGGCGGCCATTGCACGCGCCCGGCTGGTGATTGCCGAGGTCAACCCCAACATGCCGCGCTCCATGGGCGACTCGACGCTGCACATCAGCCGCATCGACCACCTGGTGCCGGTGGATGCGCCCATCACCCCGTTTGAGCGCATCCCGGTGCAGGAGGAAAACGTGCAGCGCATTGCGCGCTACATCGCCGGCATCATCGACGACGGCTCCACGCTGCAGATCGGCCTGGGCGAGGTGGCGCACGAGGCGCTGCAGTACCTGACGGACCGCAAGGACCTGGGCGTGCATTCGGACCTGATCTCCGACGCGATCATTCCGCTGCTCATCAACGGCAGCCTGACGGGCGCACGCAAGACCAACAAGCCGTTCAAGATCGTGGCCAGCCTGGCCCTGGGCTCGCGTGCGCTGTACGACCTGATCGACAGCAACCCGCTGTTTTCGTTTGAGCCCATGGATGCCGTGTGCAACCCGGTGACGATTGCCGCCCAGCACAAGATGGTGGCCATCGCCCAGGCCTATTCCATCGACCTGACCGGCCAGGTTTGCATCGACCAGTTTGATGGCGAGTTCTACAGCGGCATCGGCAGCCAGGGCGAATTCCTGCGCGGGGCCTCGCGCTCACCCGGCGGCAAACCCATTGTGTGCATGACCTCCACCACCGAAGACGGCACGCAGTCGCGCATCCGCCCCGCGCTGCTGGCCGGAGAGGCCGCCACCATCGCCCGCACCGATGTGCACTATGTGGTCACCGAATATGGCATCGCCTACCTGTTTGGCAAATCCATCCGCGAGCGCGCCACGGCGCTGATCGAGTTGGCGCATCCGGAGTTCCGCCCCGAGCTGTTTGCCCAGGCCCAGGCGCTGGGCTACCTGAGCCCGGACCAGACGCTGCAGAATCTGCGCGCGTACCCGGTGGAAGAGGAACTCACCGTCACGCTCAAGGACAACCGCACGGTGCTGCTGCGCCCGGCCCTGTCCAGCGATGCCCAGGGCATCCGCGACCTGTTCCACCACCTGAGCGAGGCCGACGTCTACACCCGCTTCTTCCGCCATGTGCGGGGCCTGTCCAACCAGGAGGTGCAGCGGCTGTGCAACGTGAACTACGAGAACGAGGTGGCCTTTGTGGCCGTCGCCGGCCCGCGCGAGGCCTCGGAGATCGTGGCCCAGGCCTGCTACTTCATCAACCCCACCACCAACCTGGCTGACACCGCCTTCATGGTGCACCCGGACTGGCAGGGCAGCGGGCTGGGCACGGCGCTGCAGAACTGCATGGCAGCGCATGCCAAGAAGCGCGGCCTGCGCGGCTTTGTGGCCGATGTGCTGCCGGGCAATACGCGCATGCTGCGCTTGGCGCGCAATGGCCCACCGACCGTTCAGGTGGAGAAGAACGCCGACTCGGTGCACATCACCCAGCTGTTCTAGCCGGGTTATCGACTCCCGGGTTACAGCCCGGTCGTGTCCACAAACGCCTCGGCGCGGGGAAAGCGCGCCACCATCCAGTGGCGGTCGATGTCCAGCGCGGTAATCACCGGCATGGGCAGTTCAGCCACGCTGTCGGGGCCGGGCGTGGCGCAATCGGCCAGCAGGGCGGCCAGGTGCACAACGCCGGCCAGCGCGTCAAACGGCTGTGCCGCCATCGGATCGCCCGCGCTTTGCAGGCCGGTGACGATGGCATCGGGAAAGTTCCAGTGCCGCGCCAGCACGGCGGTGACCTGGCCCTCGTCAAAGCCCAGCAGGCGCTGCTCGCGCTCCCAGCGCGCTTCGGCCGGGTTGGGCAGGGACTCGATCTCGACCAGGGCATCGGGAGACTTCTGCCCGATGATGAGTTCACCCAGGCGCAGCATCATGCCGGCCAGCCAGGCCTGCTGCGGGTCCAGTCCGGCACCACCGGCCAGCCACTGGGCGTAACCGGCGCAGGCCATGCTGAATTTCCAGAAGGCCGTGCGGTCCAGACCCGGCACCTGCGGGAAGGCTGTGCTGATGCTGGTGGACAGGGCCAGGGCGCGCACCCGGGACATGCCCATCAGCGTGATGGCATGGTCCAGCGACAGCACCTGGCGGCTCAGCCCGAACTGGGCACTGTTGGCCAGGCGCAGCAGGTTGGCAGTGAGCGCGGGGTCCTTGGCGATGATGGCCTCCACCTGAGTGGCCGAGGAGTCCGGGTCATTCAGGGTGCGAATCAGTGCATGGACCACCTCGGACATCACGGGCAGCTTGGCGGATTCGAAAAAGGCGGACAGGGTCGACATGAAAACTCCAAATATCAAACAGGGACGCGGTGGCTTGGCAGC
>JAVBYK010000300.1 GCA_030824095.1 bacterium | reverse complement strand
ACGATGCGGTCCAGACCCTGCTGCTGGATAACCGGCTCGGCAACACCCAGTTCATTGATCCGGTTGTGCAGGGTCGTGATGTTTTGCTTAAGGGCCTGCTCCTGCACCTTGCGTGCGGCCACCGGCTGGATGCTGGCCACCATCTTGACGTCGGTGCCCTCCGCGGACTGCACCGTGCTCAATTCCGTGAACTGGTCCTGGATGATGCCCCGGGCAGCCTCAGCGGTGGCAGCATCCCGAAAACGGATTTCAATGGTTTGACCGCTACGGTTGATGCCGCTATGGCGCACATTCTTCTCGCGCAAGATGGTACGAATATCCCCGGCGAGTGACTCGGCTTTCTTCGACAAGGCCGCCTGCATGTCCACCTGCAGCATGAAGTGCACGCCACCGCGCAGGTCCAGGCCCAGGTACATGGGCGAAGCATGCAGGGACGTCAACCACGCCGGCGAACGCGACAGCAGATTCAATGCCACCACATAGGAGGGGTCTGCGGCATCGGGGTTGAGTGCCTTCTGGATAGCATCCTTGGCCTTGAGCTGCACATCGGTGCTGGGAAAGCGTGCCTTGATGGACGTTCCATCCAGTGCAACGGCGTCGGGCGTGATGTTTGCTGCCTTGAGGGCATCCTCCACACGGGCCAGCGCCGCGGCATCCAGTTTCAGGGCGGCCTTGGCAACCGAAACCTGGACTGCAGGAGCCTCACCAAACAGATTCGGCAAGGCGTACAGCCCTCCCACCACCAGTGCGATCAGGAGGATCGCGTATTTCCACACCGGGTAACGGTTCATGATCGCACTTCAGACAGGAGAAAACGTTGCAGGAAATTACTTGATGCTGCCTTTGGGCAAGACCTGGACCACCGCGCTGCGCTGGATCTGGATCTCGACACCGTTGGCCACTTCCAGGCCCAGGTAGCTCTCACCGAGCTTGCTGATCTTGCCCAGCACGCCACCGGCCGTCACCACTTCGTCACCCTTGGTGATCGCGTCGATCATGGCCTTGTGCTCTTTCTGCTTCTTCATCTGGGGGCGGATCATCACAAAGTAAAGCACCACAAACATCAGCACCAGCGGCAGCATGCTCATCAGGGAGGATTGCATGTCACCCCCGGCAGCAGCAGCGGGAGCGGTTTGGGCGAAGGCAGAGGAAATAAACACGGGCTAACTCCACAAAACAGGGGACAGAAACGAACCCACCACCTCATCGAAGGCGGTGTATACACAACGGGGCAACCCTTGATTGTAATCGGGCAGGATTCTGTGGGGTCTTTCAGCCACCCATGAATCCCCACTAAACCGGGCGGTGAAACTGCTCCAGCAAAACCGACCACTGCTGGCGCGCCGCCGCCAGATGGCGGGCCTTGACATGGCCAAAGCCGCGAATCTGCTCCGGCAGACGGGCAAAGGTCGTTGCCGCGTCCCGGTTGTTGGCGTTCAGCAGGGGCAGCATAGCCTCCAGCGCAGCGCGGTACTCCTGCACCAGGGCGCGCTCCTCACGGCGTTCGGCGGTGTAGCCAAACACATCGAGCGGCCCACCGCGCAGCACCTTCAGCGGCGCCAGCATCCGGAACGCCGTCTGCATCCACGGGCCATAACTGCGCTTTTGCAGTTCACCGGCCGCATTGCGCGTGGCCGACAGGGGCGGTGCCAGGTGGTAGTGCAACTTGAAGTCGCCGTCGAACTGGGCCGCGACCTTGGACAGGAAGGCCGAGTCGGTGTGCAGGCGCGCCACCTCGTACTCGTCCTTATAGGCCATCAGCTTGAACAGATAACGAGCCACGGCCTGGGTCAGCGGCAGAGCGGCGGGCTTGCCGGAACCGTTGGCGGAGCCTGTCAGTCCTTCTTCGGTGCGGCGCACTAGCTCAACAAAGCCGGAATACTGCGCGGCATAGGCGGCGTTCTGGTAACCGGTCAGGTAATCGACCCGCTTGGCCACCATCGCATCCAGCGATTCCTTGACAGGCAACGAGAACTGCACCACCTGACCCGGGTTGAGCAGCTTCTGCACACCAGGCCAGTCCAGCGCCGCCTTACGGCCCCAGGCAAATGCGGTCTTGTTGTTGTCCACTGCCACGGCGTTGAGTTCAATCGCACGCTCCAGCGAGGCCAGTTCCAGCGGAATCCAACCCTTTTGCCAGGCGTAGCCCAGCATGATGGGATTGGTGTAAATGCTGTCGCCCAGAAACTGGACGGCGATGGCATCGGCATCGAACGCTCCAACGCCGTCATCCCCCACCACCTGGGCGATGTCCACCAGGCACTGCTCGCCCGGATTGACCCAGTTCGGGTTGGCGACAAAGCCGGCCGTGGGCGCGCTGTGGGAATTCAGCGCCACGTGGGTGCGCCCCGGGCGCATGCGCAGCGTGGTTTCCTTGCCGGCCACCACAATCGGGTCGCAGCCAATGACCAGGTCGGCGGCGGCCATGCTGACGCGCGTGGTGCGGATGTCGTCCTGCGTGGCCGCAATCAGCACGTGGCTCCAGGTGGCGCCGCCCTTTTGCGCCAGGCCGCCGGCGTCCTGTGTGACGATGCCCTTGCCTTCCAGGTGGGCTGCCACGCCCAACAATTGGCCGATGGTGATGACGCCGGTACCGCCGACGCCGGCCACGATGATGCCCCAGGCGCTGTCGCCCAGCGCCGGCAGCGCGGGTGCGGGCAAGGCGGTGCTGTTGCCCGCGGCCGTGATGGCGCCCTTGGCCTTCTTGCGCAGTTGCCCGCCTTCCACGGTCACGAAGCTCGGGCAAAAGCCCTTGACGCAGCTGAAATCCTTGTTGCAGGTGCTCTGGTTGATCTGGCGCTTGCGGCCGAATTCGGTTTCCAGCGGCTCGACACTGACGCAATTGCTCTGCACGCTGCAGTCGCCACAGCCCTCGCACACCAGTTCGTTGATGACCACGCGCTTGGCCGGGTCCACCAGGGTGCCGCGCTTGCGGCGGCGGCGTTTTTCAGTGGCACAGGTCTGGTCGTAAATGATGACCGTCGTGCCCTTGATCTCACGGAACGCTTTTTGAATGGTGTCCAGTTCGTCACGGTGGTGCACCGTCACACCTTCGGCCAGCTCCACACCCTGGTATTTCTCGGGCTCGTCGGTCACCACAACGATTTGGACGGCGCCCTCGGCGCGCATGCTCTGCGCAATCTGCACCACGGAATGCCCTTCCGGGCGCTCGCCAACCTGCTGGCCACCGGTCATGGCCACGGCGTCGTTGTACAAAATCTTGTAGGTGATGTTGACGCCCGCGGCAATGCTCTGGCGCACCGCCAGCAGGCCGCTGTGGAAATAGGTGCCGTCGCCCAGGTTGGCAAACATGTGCTGGTCGTTGCTGAACGGCTGCTGGCCGACCCAGGGCACGCCCTCACCGCCCATTTGCGTGAAGCCCACGGTGGCACGGTCCATCCACACCGTCATGAAGTGGCAGCCAATGCCGGCCATGGCGCGCGAACCCTCGGGCACCTTGGTACTGGTGTTGTGCGGGCAGCCGGAGCAGAACCAGGGCTGGCGATCACCCGTCTTGATCTCGGCCTTGGCGCGACTGATATCCAGCGCCTGCATGGCGCTTTCCTTGGCAGCCAGGATGGCCAGTTGGGTGTCCAGCCGCGCGGCGATGTCGGCATCCACGCCCAGGTTTTTGAGGCGCTGGGCAATGGCGCGGGCGATGATGGCCGGCGACAGGTCCGCATTGGCGCGCAGCAGCGTGTTGGCGTGCGGATTGGCCATGCCCCACTCGCCGCCACTGCCAAAACCGGACGCATCGGACTCGGCCTCGTTGAACTTGCCCAGCACGCGCGGGCGCACGTCGGAGCGCCAGTTGTACAGGCCTTCCTTCAACTGATATTCGATGACCTGGCGCTTCTCTTCGACGACCAGAATTTCCTGCAGGCCGGTGGCGAATTCGCGCGTGAGCTGGGCTTCCAGCGGCCAGACCACGCCAACCTTGTGCAGGCGGATGCCGACACGCCGGCAGGTGGCGTCGTCCAGCCCCAGATCCAGCAGGGCCTGGCGCGTGTCGTTGTAGGCCTTGCCGCTGGCGATCAGGCCCAGGCGGTCGTTCGGGCCCTCGATAACGTTGTAGTTCAGGCGGTTGGCGCGGATATAGGCCAGCGCGGCATACCACTTGTAGTCAAACAGCCGGGCTTCCTGCTCCAGTGCATGGTCCGGCCAACGGATATGCAGGCCACCGGGCGGGACCACGAAGTCAGTCGGAATCTGGATCTGCACCCGGTCCGGGTCGATCATCGCCGTGGCGCTGGACTCCACGATCTCCTGGATCGTCTTCATGCCGGCCCAGACGCCGGAGAAGCGGCTCATCGCAAAGGCGTGGATGCCCAGGTCCAGAATCTCCTGCACATTGGCCGGGAAGAACACCGGCGTGCCGCAGGCCTTGAAGATGTGGTCGCTCTGGTGGGCGGCGGTGGAGCTCTTGGAGATGTGGTCATCCCCCGCCACCGCGATCACGCCACCCCAGGGCGTGGTGCCGGC
>JAVBYK010000318.1 GCA_030824095.1 bacterium | reverse complement strand
GTGGCCGCCTCAAACCCCTGTGGATTCAGGCCGCTGGCCAGCATGTAGACCAGAATGGGAGCGCCGATGACACCCACCACGCAGGTCACCAGCAGCACCAGGGCCAACAAGGTGGCCACCGCGTTGATCAGGGCGTGGGTGGCCTCGTCACCGTCCTGTGCCTTGCTGGTGGCCAGCACCGGCACAAAGGCCTGGCTGAAAGCGCCTTCGGCAAACATGCGGCGCAGCATGTTGGGAATGCGAAAGGCCACCCAGAACGCATCGGTCATGGCACTGACACCAAAGGTGGAGGCCATGAGCAGGTCGCGCACGAGCCCCGTAATGCGTGACGCCAGCGTCAGCAACGAGACAATGGAAGCGGATTTGAGGAGACTCACGGCGCGAGTGTAGCCCGGTGCCCGTGCGGCGTCAGGCTCCCATGCGCCATGGGGGATTGAGGCGATTTTCACCCGCGTGGTACAGACAGATGGTGTTGCCCGCGGGGTCCAGCAGACGCGCCTCACGCCACAGCCAGGGCTCGTCCGTGGGCCCCTGGGTGAACACGAATCCCCTGTCCCGCAGGGCCTGAACCTGCTGATCCAGCGCCTGGCATTCAAAATACACCACCGTTTCGGCCGGCCGCACAACCGACGCCACCGCATGCAACGAAAAAGTGGCCTGCCCCTGGGTCGCCTGGAAGCGGGCATAGTGCGGCGCATCCACAATCTGCACAAAACCCATGCGCCGGTAAAAGGCAACGGAGGCGGCGATGTCGGTGGCAGGAAGAGTGACCTGATTGAGTTCCATGGAAGCAGTCTAGCCAGGGCAGGCGCCTCGCCGGCCGGGGCCTGAAATACCCGCGAGGGCGTTCATGGGTATAATGGCGGGCTTTGCTGGCATCATCCTCAGACACAAGGAATTAAACAATGGCATCTGGAAAACCCAAGAAAAAGAACCCGCGCCTGGCGTCGGGCCGTAAACGCGTCCGCCAGGACGTCAAAATCAATGCAGCAAACACTTCCCTGCGTTCCAAATACCGCACCGCGGTGAAGAACGTCGAGAAGGCAGTTCTGGCCGGTGACAAGACCAAGGCCACTGAACTGTTTGCGAAGATGCAAGCCGTGGTTGACACCGTGGCCGACAAGGGCATCTTCCACAAGAACAAGGCAGCTCGCGATAAGAGCCGCCTGTCTTCCAAGGTAAAAGCCTTGGCTCTCGCAGCCTAATATTTAGGCGCATCGCACAGATCCTTCGGGATCTGCGTTTGTACCGGGTGCGCTGCCAGCAAAGCAAAAAAGCCGTTCATTGAACGGCTTTTTTGTTGCCCGCGTGGGCCGAAACTCAGGGTTTTCCGGTGGCCGGTGGTGCTTCGGGGCGGATTTCGCTGACCTGCAGCTCGTTGTCCTTGGCAAAATTCAGGCAGAAGTCCCAGGCCATCACGTCGTACTCGCGCAGGTCGCTGTGCACTATCACGCACTTCACGGAGCCGATGGACGTCGGAATACACCACGGCGAATAGCCCAGATGGCTGCCCGGCTGCGGTCCACCCGGGCGGAACTGGCTCATCACGCCGGCCAGGCGCTCGGCCCAGTCGCTGGGGCGGAATGTGCGGCCGCTTCGGGTCACTCCCAGGATGTAGATTTCTTTAAAGGACGTGAAAGGCATGGTGTTGACGGCGGGGGTACGCGAATGCTTTTGCGCCGCGCGCGGATTCTATCTGAGGCTGTCCACCATTTTGCTGACAGGCCACTTCATCTCCCCACAGGGCGTCGGCTCATGCAAAACAAGTCCGCACCAAGGGCGTGCACATTGCACCGGAGTGCATCACTCTGATGCCAAATCATCAATGAATGCCTGCATCGCAGCGCCTAAAATTGGTGTTCAACGGCCCACACCAACCACGCACCCTGGAGCTTTTACATGACTGCTGTACCCGCCACGCCCTCTTCACCCCACGTGATGAACACTTACGGCCGCCTTCCCATTGCCCTGAGCCATGGCCAAGGCTGCCGCGTGTGGGACGTGAACGGTCGCGAGTACCTGGACGCACTCGGTGGCATTGCCGTCAACACGCTGGGCCACAACCACCCCAAGCTGGTGGCTGCCCTGCAGGACCAGGTGACCAAGCTGATCCACACCTCCAACTACTACCACGTGCCGCTGCAGGAAGAACTGGCCAAGCTGCTGGTGGAACGCTCGGGCATGACCAATGTGTTCTTCTGCTCGACCGGGCTGGAGGCCAACGAGGCGGCCCTGAAGCTGGCGCGCAAGTTCGGTCACGACAAGGGCATTGAGCGCCCCGAGATCGTGGTGTACGAAAAGGCCTTCCACGGCCGCTCCATCGCCACGCTGAGCGCCACCGGCAACCCCAAGGTGCAGGCCGGATTTGGCCCGCTGGTGGAAGGCTTCATCCGGGTGCCCATCAACAACATCGAGCAGTTGAAGGCGGCTACCGCCAACAACCCCAATGTGGTGGCCGTGTTCTTCGAAGCCATCCAGGGCGAAGGCGGCGTGAACCCCATGCACATGGACTACCTGCGCGACGTGCGCGCCCTGTGCGACGAGCGCGACTGGCTGCTGATGATCGACGAAGTGCAATGCGGCATGGGCCGCACCGGCAAGTGGTTTGCGCACCAATGGGCCGGCATCCAGCCCGACGTCATGCCGCTGGCCAAGGGCCTGGGCTCCGGCGTGCCAGTGGGCGCGGTGGTGGCCGGCCCCAGGGCGGCCAGCATCTTTGCCCCGGGCAACCATGGCAGCACCTTCGGTGGCAACCCGCTGGCCATGCGCGCCGGTGTCACAACGATTCACACCATGGAAGCCGAGGGCCTGCTGGCCAATGCCGCGACGGTGGGTGCCCATCTCAAGGCTGGTCTGGAAAGAGCGCTGGCCGCTGAACTGGCCAGCGGCGCCGTGAAGGAAATCCGTGGTCAGGGCCTGATGCTGGGCATTGACCTGTCCAAACCCTGCGCCGCGCTCGTGCAGCGCGCCGCCGATGCAGGCCTCTTGATCAGCGTGACCGCCGACACGGTCATCCGCCTGGTGCCGCCGCTGATCATGACAACCGCCGAGGCCGATCAGGTGGTTGCCATCCTGTGCCCGCTGATCATTGCCCTGCTGAAGGAGGCTGTATGAACATCAATGCCATTCCCAGCACCCTGCCCCAGGGCGCGCCGCCGGTGCGGCACTACCTGCAGTTTGCCGACTTCACGGCCGACGAGTACCACTACCTGTTCACCCGCGCAGCGCTGATCAAGCAGAAGTTCAAGACCTTCACCAAGCACCACACCCTGGTGGACCGCACGCTGGCCATGATCTTCGAAAAGGCCAGCACCCGCACCCGCGTGAGCTTCGAGGCCGGCATGTACCAGCTGGGCGGCAGCGTGGTGCACCTGACCACCGGCGACAGCCAGTTGGGCCGCTCCGAGCCGATTGAGGACAGCGCCAAGGTCATCAGCCGGATGACGGACATCGTGATGATCCGCACCTTCGAGCAGACCAAGATCGAGCGCTTTGCCGCCAACTCGCGTGTGCCGGTCATCAACGGCCTGACCAACGAGTTCCATCCCTGCCAGATCCTGGCCGACCTGTTCACGCTGCTGGAGCACCGCGGCACCGATGCCAATGGCCAGATCGATCCGAGCTACCTGCGCGGCAAGACCGTGACCTGGGTTGGCGACGGCAACAACATGGCCAACACCTGGCTGCAGGCCGCCGCCACGCTGGGCTTCCACCTGCGGGTGAGCACCCCCAGTGGCTATGAGGTGGATGAGAAAGTGGCCGTTACCCCTCGTGGAATGGGCGCAGGAAGCTACAAAACCTATAGCAATCCACTGGAAGCCTGTGCTGGTGCCGACCTGGTCACCACCGACGTCTGGACCAGCATGGGCTATGAGGCCGAGAACGAGGCGCGCCGCAAGGCCTTTGCCGCCTGGTGTGTAGACTCAAAAATGATGGCTGCTGCCAAACCCGACGTGCTATTCATGCACTGCCTGCCCGCCCACCGCGGCGAAGAGGTGGAGGCTGACGTCATCGACGGCCCGCAATCCGTGGTGTGGGACGAAGCGGAGAACCGCATGCATGTGCAGAAGGCACTCATGGAATACCTGCTGTTGGGCCGCCAGAGTTAAGCCGAAAACCGAAAAGAAACGAATGAACAAAAAGAGGAAAGACGATGAACCCAAAGTCTGGGTCACCGTACTGAAACTGATCGTTGGCGCAGCAGTGTTGATTGGCGGCGTGGGCGGGGCGCTGTGGTACGCCAAGGACCTGGACAACGGCGGCCCCAAGCCACCGGGCCAGAGCGGATGGGGCATTTCGCAAGACTCACCCCTGCGCATGAAGCGCTAAGGCGCCGGGGGCTTACATCCCCGCGTAATTCGGTCCACCCCCGCCCTCGGGCGTGACCCACACGATGTTCTGCGTCGGGTCCTTGATGTCACAGGTCTTGCAGTGCACGCAGTTCTGCGCATTGATCTGCAGGCGGTCCGTGTTGTCGTCGTTCTTCACAAACTCGTACACCCC
>JAVBYK010000384.1 GCA_030824095.1 bacterium | reverse complement strand
GTGCGCCACGTCATCCTGCACGTGAACCTGGGTGTGGCCGATGATCCGCAGCATGCTACGAATTCAATAGCTACTTGCGTCCGTTTCACGAGGGCTACCGCCCGAAATGATGCAAAGACGTTGGCGTTCGAGCCCGTCTGGCTGCCGTTCGACCACCCGCTGTGGATCGTCTATTCCAGCGGCACCACCGGTCTGCCCAAGGCCATCGTTCACGGCCATGGCGGCATGATTCTGGTGGCGCTGGCGATGAAGGTGCTGCACAACGATGTGGGTTGCAGCTACAAGGCCAACAACTGGGGCGAGCGCTTCCACTGGTACAGCTCCACCGGCTGGGTGATGTGGAACGCCCAGGTGGCCGGCCTGCTGAGTGGTACCACTTGTGTGATCTTTGACGGCAACCCGGGCCAGCCGGACTGGACCACGCTGTGGCGCTTTGCCAGCGAGACCGGCGTCACCTACTTTGGTGCCGGAGCAGCCTTCTACGCCAACTGCCTGAAGGCCGGTGTGGACCTTGCCGCCTGTGGCGACCTGTCGGCCATCCGCGCGCTGGGCACGACGGGCTCACCCTTGTCACCCGAGGCGCAGAACTGGGGCACGGAACAGTTCCGTCGCATCGCGAAGAGCGCGGCACAACAAGACATCTGGTGGTGCAATATTTCGGGCGGAACCGACTTCTGTGGCGCCTTCATCGGCGGCAACCGCGAGCTGCCGCAGGAGCCCGGCGTCATGCAATGCCGCCTGCTGGGCTGCGCGGTGGAAGCCTGGAACGACGCCGGTGAACCGGTGCTGGGTGAGGTCGGTGAACTGGTCTGCAGCCAGCCGATTCCGTCCATGCCGCTGTATTTCTGGGGCGACTCCGGCAACGCGCGTTACCTGGCCAGTTACTTCGAGATGTACCCCGCAGGCCACGGCCGCAAACCCGGTGGCGGTGATGCCGCACCCGAGGCCGGCGGCGTCTGGCGCCATGGCGACTGGCTGCGTGTTGGCACGAAGGAGCAGGGCGGCGAAGGCTGTGTGATCTTTGGGCGCAGCGATGCCACCATCAACCGCCACGGCCTGCGCATGGGCACCAGCGAGCTGTACAGCGCCATTGAGGTGCTACCCGAAGTCATGGACAGTCTGGTGGTGGACCTGGAATACCTGGGGCGCGAGAGCTATATGCCGCTGTTCGTCGTGCTGCGCCCGGGGCTGATGCTGGACGACGCCTTGCAACGCCGAATCGTCGACGCCATCAAGACGGCGTTGAGTCCACGCTTTGTGCCCAATGCCATCTTCCAGGTGGCCGAGGTGCCGCGCACGCTGTCGGGCAAGAAGCAGGAACTGCCGATCAAGAAGCTGCTGCTGGGCCAGCCGCTGGAGAAGGTTGTCAACAAGGACGCCATGGCCAATCCCGGCTGCCTGGATTGGTACGTTGAATTTGCGCGAAAAATGTAGGCCCCCACGCTTGCCACTGCGTGTGCTGCGCTGCCCCCCGAGGGGGCCCTCGCGCCTTGGGGCGGCCCGGCGGCGCTCACGCCAGGGGTAGTTTTACGCCTTGGGCGCGAGGATCGCCATGGTGATGCGCGACACGCAGGTCAGCTCGCCGGCCTCGTTGCGCAACTCAATCGCCCACACATGCGTGGTGCGTCCGATGTGGACCGGGCGGGTGATGCCGGTCACCCAGCCGCTGGTGGCGGCACGCAGGTGGTTGGCGTTGATGTCCAGTCCTACCACGCGGGTTCCTTCTGGGGTGGCGCAGGCCGCGGCGCTGGAGCCCAGGGTCTCGGCCAGCACCACGCTCACACCGCCGTGCAACAGGCCGTAGGGCTGGCAGGTGCGCTTGTCCACCGGCACGCGGGCCGTGATGAAGTCGTCGCCGACCTCCAGGAACTCGATGCCAAGGTGGTCGGTGGCGGTGTTGACGCTGAAGGCGGTCAGTGATTCGACCGAAGTGGGGCGTTTCCAGATGGACATGGGTACGAAAGCCTTGCAAGAGTAAATGGGGAAGCTGCTGTTTTACACCGTGGCGCCGGTCAGCAGGCCGCGCTTGTGTAACATGGGTTGCACCTGTGGGTCTCGCCCGCGAAAGGCGCGGTAGGCCTGGGCCGGGTCCTGTGTGTTGCCGGTGCTGTAGATGGTGCGCAGCAGGCGCTGTGCGGTGTCTGCGTCGAAGGCATTGCCGGCCTCGGCAAAGGCGGCAAAGCCATCAGCCTCCAGGACCTCGGCCCACATGTAGACGTAGTAGCCCGCGGCATAGCTGGCACCGGCAAACAGGTGCTGGAAGTGCGCCAGGTAGTGCCGCTGGCCAATGTCCTCGGGAATGCCGAGGATGCGGCACTGCTCGGCTTCAAACGCTGCCAGGTCCACCGGCGTGCCATTGGGCAGCGCGTGCAGGGCCATGTCGATCAGGGCCGGCCCGGTGTACTGGATCGTGGCCCAGGCCTGGTCAAACTGGCGGGCGCGCTTGAGCTTGTCCAGCCACTCTGCCGGCAAGGGCTCGCCGGTCTGGTAGTGGCGCGCATGGCGCTGCAGCACTTCGGGCTCCAGTGCCCAGTTCTCGAACAGTTGCGAGGGCAGTTCCACAAAGTCGCGCAGTACGCGGGTGCCGGCCAGGCGCTCGTACTGCACGTTTGACAGCAGCCCGTGCAGACCATGGCCGAACTCGTGGAACAGTGTGCGCACATCTTCAAAGCTCAGCAGCGTGGGGCTGGCCTTGGCAAAGTTATTGTTGTTGATGACGATGGGCAGGGTGCCGCCACCGTGGCCAGACTGGCTGCGGAACACGCTCATCCAGGCCCCGCTGCGCTTGGTGCTGCGGGCAAAGTTGTCGCCAATGAACAGGCCCACCAGCGCACCGTCGACGCCACGCACCTCCCACAACCGGGCGTCGGGGTGGTGCAGGGTGTGACCGTGTTGCTCGACAAAGCGCAGGCCGAACAGGCGCTGGGCACAGTCGAACATGGCCGCAACCATGGCGTCCAGCGAGAAATAGGGTTTGAGCGCGGCCTCGTCCAGGTCAAAGCGCTGGGCACGGACCTTGTGCGCCAGGTAGCGCCAGTCCCAGGCGGCAATGGGTGTGGGTTCACGCAGCGTGCGAGCCATCTCGGTCAGGGCCTGGCGGTCCACCTCGGCATGGGCCTTGGCCGGCGCCCAGGCGCGGTGTAGCAGGTCCAGCACGGCTGCGCTGCTGCCAGCCATGCGGTCCACCATTTCATAGTCGGCGTAGTTGGCAAAGCCGTGCAGGGCGGCCTGCTCCTGGCGCAGCGCCATGATCTGGGCCGCCACAGGCCGGTTGTCGTGTGGGCCGTCCTGACCCGCGCGGGACACGCGGGCGCGCCACAGGGTTTCGCGCAGGTCGCGCCGGCTGGAGTAGGTCAGGAAGGGCTCGGCCAGTGACGGCGACAGGGTGATGGCATAGGCATCGTCGCCCAGCCCGCGCTGCCGGGCCGCAGCGCGGGCGGCATCCAGCAGAAAGCCGGGGAGGCCGGCACGGTCGGCCTCGGTGCGCAGCTCCAGTGCGTAGGCGGCTTCTGCGGCCAGCACATTCTGGGTGAAGCGGGTGCACAGCACGGCCAGTTCGCCCATCAGGGTGCTGTAGCGCTGGCGCTCCTGCTCGCCCAGGCGGGCTCCGGCACGGGTGAAGTCCAGGTGCACGCGTTCCAGCAAGCGCAACTGTTCGGGTGTCAGATGCATTGCACCGCGGCGGGCGTGCAGGGCGTCAATCCGGGCAAACAGCTCCGGGTGCATGTAGATGGCGCTTTCATGCGCTGCCAGGCGGGGTGCCAGGTCGCGTTGTGCCGCCTGCAAATCGGGCGAGGTCTCGCTGGCGGTGAGGTTGTGGAACAGCAGGCTGATGCGGTTCAGCAAGCGCCCGCTCTGGTCCAGTGCGGCCAGGGTGTTGTCAAAGCTGGGGGGCTCGGCCTGCGTGGCAATGGCGTCGATTTCCGCCCGGTGCTGTGCCAACGCCAGTTCAAAGGCGGGGGCGAAGTGCTGTGCCTGCACTTCGCCAAAGGGCGGCAGACCGTAGGGTGTGTTCCAGTGTTGGAGCAGGGGATTGGCGGTGTCCGCCGTGTGGAGAGAGGTGGGCATGCCCGGATCCTTGGCGCGTGGCCGAAAGCCGGGAATTCTACGGACGCCGTGGATCTCGACGCTGAGGCACGGGAATTGCTAAATGGTTGTCACAAACCGTGGGTATAAACCCTGATAGCGAAAACGCTAGGCGCCGTTCTGTCAGCTTCATGCAAAGAAACGCATTGGCAACTTACAATGGCCGGTTTCAAATTTAGCAGTTTACATACGCTGCGCCCCGAATTCCGACCCGGAGTTCAAACGCCAGTTAGTAGTTTTTCTATAAGGAAATGATTGTGCATACAAAGTTTAAAGTGCTGGTCCGCGCCTGGGTGTTGAGCATGGGCCTTACATTGGTGGGTGTAGCAGGCGTTACCGCGCCAGCCATGGCGCAAACGGCCGCACCGGCCGCCACAGCTCCCGCTGCCACTGAAGTCAAGACCGAAGCCCCGGCTGC
>JAVBYK010000449.1 GCA_030824095.1 bacterium | reverse complement strand
GGTGTCCCGGTCTGTTGCGGGGGCGGGGCCATCATGCGGGCCAGTTCGTCTTCGCTGATGGTTTCCAGAATGCGCACCACCTTTTGCACGCCTGAGGTACTGCTGATGACATCGGTTGCCATTTTTGCCTCGCGCGCGGTGACCCGTCCCATCACATAGGTGGTGCCACGCTCGGTCACGATTTTGAAGGCATTGGCCGAAAGTTCCTTGGCATCCACCAGCGATGCCTTGACACGCCCCGTTACCAGGGAGTCCGAAGAGCGCTGCGTCAGCGTGGAATTGCCCATGACCGCCAGTTCGTTGACGATGTGGCGGACATTGTCCACGCCCGTCACAATTTGCTCAACCAGCTGCTTGTCCTGCGCTGACGGGACTTCGCCCGTCAGCAAAACCTGGCGGTTGTAGCTGGCCACGTTGACATGCCCCCGTTCACCCAGGGCCTCGCGGATGCGGCTGGTCGCACGCAATTCGATGCCTTCGTCCTCGACCACGGTTCCGGTCGTGCGACGGTCCGTCGCCACCATGCTGCCCACCACCGCTCCGCCAACCGCCAGCGGAAAGCAGGCCGTCAAGGTCGTCAAAGTGCTGGCGGCCAGCACCAGCGTGAGACCGGTGCGTCGGATTGAAATACTCATTTGGAAGGTTCCTGTTCGCCCAACAGCTGGGCATCTACCGCATCGCAAATGCAATGCAAAGCCAATATGTGCACCTCCTGGATACGGGCAGTGCGTTCGTGCGGCACGCAGATGTGTACGTCGGTGTCCCGCAAGACCTGCGCCATCTTGCCACCGCCGCGTCCGGTCAGGCCCACCACCACCATTTCGCGCTCATGGGCGGCCTCGATGGCGGCCAGAACGTTGCCCGAGTTGCCGCTGGTGGAAATCGCCAGCAGCACGTCACCGGGTGAGCCCAGCGCCCGCACCTGGCGGGAGAAGATGGCGTTGAAGTCGTAGTCGTTGGCAATCGCGGTGATGATGGAGCTGTCAGTCGTCAGCGCAATGGCCCCCAACTCCGGGCGCTCACGCTCGAAACGGCCGACAAACTCCGCCGCGAAATGCTGGGCATCCGCCGCCGAGCCACCATTGCCACAGGCGAGAACCTTGCCGCCACTGGTCACACACGCCAGCATGGCTTGAACCGCCGCTGCAATGGGTTTACTGAGGGACTGCGCAGACTGGTACTTCAGGTCGGCGCTGTCGATGAAATGTTGTTGAATTCGTTGTTCCAGCATGGAGGCCGATGATACCGTGCAGCCGATACCCACTGTGCCCGGCAGGGACGACGGTGAGCAAACCTTACATTGGGTTACCTCTGGACACTATTGCGCATCAAATGCCGCCTGCAGCCACTGCACGCCATCTGGCTCCAGCACGACGACATCGAAGCGGCAGGGGGGCAGTTCCCGCAGGTGCATCAGGTAGTGGCGCGCGGCAAACACAATGCGCCGCTGTTTGACCGCGCCAACGCTGGCCGCAGCCCCCCCATGGCGCGTTGATGCACGCTTGCGCACCTCGACAAACACCGTGGTTCCATCTGCAGCATGCATGATCAGGTCGATTTCACCGCCACCCCGCCCAGGAGTCCGATAATTGCGGGTTACCAGCCGCAAGCCCTGTTGTTGCAGGTAGTGCAGCGCCTCATCCTCCGCGGCGTCCCCTACATGCTTGGTCGTTGGCCGTGCGAGCGCAGGCCGTGCTGGTCTTGATGGAAGGAAACCCATGTGAGCGCTCTATTTACCTCTGCCCTGGCCGCCTCCGCCGAGGCCGCTTCAGGTCAGCATTATCCGCAGGGAACGCTGTACGTGGTGGCAACCCCGATTGGCAATCTGGCCGACATCAGCCTGCGCGCGCTCTACGTGCTGGGTCTGGTCGATGCGATCGCCTGTGAAGACACCCGACACACGCAGTCGTTGCTGCGCGCCTACGGTATCGACAAGAACGCCAGCCAGCTCATTGCGCTACACCAGCACAACGAGGCACAGGCAGCCCACACGGTTATCGACCATTTACGCCAGGGCCGTCGGGTTGCCTATGTCAGTGATGCCGGAACGCCGGGCATCAGCGACCCCGGTGCGCGACTGGTCGCAGCGCTGGTGGAGGAAAAGCTGCGTTGCATCCCCTTGCCTGGCCCGAGCAGCGTGACCACCGTGCTGTCCGTGGCCGGGTTGGCAAACGACGAACCTGGCGGCTTCGTTTTCGCTGGCTTTCTGCCGAGCAAGAGTGGCGAGCGCGACCGTGCCGTTCTGGCACTGGCTTCCGAGACACGTGCCGTCGTGCTGCTGGAAGCACCCCATCGAATCGAAGCCCTGGCGCAGGCGCTTACGTCGCTGGGGAACCGACAGGTGACCGTAGGTCGTGAATTAACCAAACAGTTTGAAGAAATTGCCACCGTTGCCGCCTGCGATCTGCCCGCCTGGCTGGCCGCAGACGCCAACCGCTTGCGTGGCGAATTTGCACTCGTGCTGCATCCCACTCCACCCAGCGAGACGCCGGCACAGGACACCCGTGTCCTGAGGCTGCTCCTGGAACAGCTTCCGCTCAAGACTGCGGTCAAGCTCGCGGCCGACATCACCGGTGAACCGCGCAATACCCTGTATCAGGCTGCGCTGACCCTGAAGGGCGATAAAGACCATGCTGCTGAGCAGTGAAGTACCGGTCCTCGCTGCGAAAATGCACCCATGACCTCCTACCTGCTTCGCGCTCTCGGCGCCTTGATCCTGACACTGCTGTTGACAAAACCAGGCGTGGCGGCTGGTTCAGACCCTGCCAGTACGGTTTTCTTGGAGGAGATGACTTCCCCCGAATTGCGTCAGCGCATTGCCAAAGGCGCCACCACCATTCTGATTCCCATTGGCGCAACGGAGCAAAACGGGCCGCATATGGTCCTGGGCAAGCACAATGTACGCGTCCGGGTGTTGGCGGCCCAGATCGCCGACAAACTCGGTAGCACGGTAGTGGCTCCGGTCATGGCCTACGTACCGGAGGGCAGCATCCAGCCACCGACCGCGCACATGCGTTTCACCGGCACGATTTCCATTTCCGAGCCCGCCTTTGAGGGCCTGCTGGAAGGGGCTGCCCGCAGCTTCCGGCAACACGGCTTCCAGGACGTGGTGTTTTTGGGTGACCACGGCGGCTATCAAAAAAACCTGGCCCGCGTAGCCAACCGCCTCAACCAGGAGTGGGCCAGGGACAGTCACACCCGCGTCCATGCCTTGCCCCAGTTCTACGCTGCGGCGCAGGCGCCCTTCAACGCCCAACTGAAGGCCAAGGGGTTCACCGCCGCCGAGATCGGAACCCATGCGGGGCTTGCGGATACGGCCCTGGCGCTGGCAGTCGATCCTGCTTTGGTCCGCCACGAGCGACTGACGCAGAGTCCAAAAGCCGCAGAAGCCAATGGGGTCAGTGGTGACCCACGTCGGGCTACGGCGGAAGCGGGACAATGGGGAACACAAGCTATCGTGGATGCATCGATTGCCGCCATTCGCGAAGCCATTCGACCACGCGCGGCACGCTAGTTTTAAATTTTGAGAAATGAACAATGATTGATCGCATGACCCGCGTGAAAGCTGGCGCCGGGCTGACCGCCATCTGCAGCATCCTGTGGATGCTTCCAAGTGAAGGTGTCCAGTCCGCCACCCCCTCTAACGCGCCCACACCCGGCGTTGTAACGGTGCCCGGCATGCCCGGTGTTTCCAATCCCAAGAACCTGTATGCGGACACGGCAACGAGCCAGATGAATCCCGAAGTGAAGGGGGATCTGGAGCGCATCTACGTTCCCAATCTGCGTGGCCACAGTGTGTCCGTCATTGACCCGGTGTCCATGAAGGTCGTGGACCAGTTCAAAGTGGGACGCAGTCCGCAGCACGTGGTGCCGTCATGGGATCTGCGCACGCTCTGGGTTGCCAACAACGCCGAGCGCACCCATGAGGGCAGCCTCACGCCCGTTGATCCACGCACCGGTAAGCCGGGCACCGCAATCAAGGTGGATGACCCCTACAACATGTATTTCAGCCCAGACGGTAAATCGGCCATTGTGGTGGCCGAGGCGCGGCGCAGGCTCGACTTTCGTGACCCCAAGACCATGGCGGTGCAGTATTCGATTGATGTGCCCCAATGCGGCGGCATCAACCACGCAGACTTTTCGATGGACGGGCGATACGCCATGTTTACCTGTGAGTTTGGTGGCAGTGTGGCCAAGATCGACCTGGTGGACCGCAAAGTTCTTGGGTACCTGAAGCTCGCCATGCCGCGCACACGGTTCAAGGACACGCCGGTCAAACCCAATTCCAAGAATGAGCCACCCGAGAGTGAAATCTGTACAGCGACCAAGGGCATGCCTCAGGACATTCGCATCTCGCCGGACGGCAAGCGGTTCTATATTGCCGACATGGAAGCCGACGGAATCCACATTGTGGATGGCGAATCGTTCAAGGAAGTTGGATTCATTGCAACCGGGGTTGCGGCACACGGCTTGTACCCCAGCCGCGATGGCAAGAAGCTCTACGTTGC
>JAVBYK010000401.1 GCA_030824095.1 bacterium | reverse complement strand
GGCACGTGGATGGCACGGCTGCGCGGGAAGGTCAAAATAGTGGCGTAGACCTCCGTGCCATGCAGCACAATCCGCTCAGAGCCCTCCCCACACAGGATCTGAGCCATGAAACCTGCAGATGTCCACGCAGACCGCGTCCCTTCCCTGCTTGCCAACTCCCGGTTGTTCAAGGGGGTTGATCTGGCGACCATGGACGCCGAGCTGCGCGAAAGCCGGCTGCTGTCCATCGACCCGGGGCAGGTGCTGCTGGACCCCAAGCACCTCAATACCCACATCTACATCGTGTTGCATGGTGAGTTGCTGGTGTGCCTGGAGCCCAAAATCACCAATCCGCTGGTCCGCCTGGGCGTGGGGGATTGTGTGGGCGAACTCTCCATCATTGACGCCAGTGCGCCCTCGGCCTATGTGGTGGCGGCGGTGCAGACCCAACTGCTGAGCATTACCAAGCCGGTGCTGTGGCGCATGCTGGCCCTGCAGCAGGCCATGGCCCTGAACCTGCTGCATGTGCTGGCGCACCGTATCCGCGAGAACAATGTGGTGCTGCTGGGCAGCCTGGAGTTGCAGCGCCAATACCGCAACAAGGCCGAGACCGATGCTCTCACCGGCCTGCACAACCGGGCCTGGTTTGAAGAGGTGTTTCCCAAGCAGTTGGAGCTGTGTGAGCGCACCGGCCAGCATGCCTCGCTGCTGATGGTGGACATCGACCACTTCAAAAAGGTCAACGACGAGTACGGCCACAGCTGTGGCGACGAGGTGCTGCGCCACATGGGCAGCCTGTTGCGGCGCAACCTGCGCTCCACCGACCTGTGCGCCCGCTACGGCGGCGAGGAGATGATCGTCCTGATGCCCGGCACGGAGATGCTGCAAGGCCAACTGACCGCCGACCGTTTGCGCGAGAGCATTGCCAGCACGCCCTTGCGCCTGCAGGACGGCCGTGAACTCACGGTGCAGGTGTCCGGCGGCATTGCACAATGGCAACCCGGCACCGCCTTGCACGACCTCATCCGCTCGGCGGACCAGGCGCTGTACAAGGCCAAGGACGGTGGGCGCAACCAGATTGCCACATCGACCCTGCCGAACCATTTCGAAGTTTCTTAGAGCCCCCAGTCCCGTGGCCCCGGCCACCACACACCATGAGTCCCTTGTCGGCGCTTCCCTTTTTCCGTTGGTCTGGCGTGTGCCTGGTGCTGGCGGTGTTGTCCCTGAGCCCTGGCGTGCATGCCGCGCCCGATGGCGGCGGCACCCGCATCTACAAATACCTGCAGGGCGGCACGCCCTCATTCTCCGACGTGCCGCCGAGCAAGGGGGGCTACATCGTCTACCGCCCCTCGTGCTACGCCTGCAATGTCACGTCCAACATCAACTGGAACGCCACCAAGCTGCATCTGGATGCCTTTGGCGACGAGATCACGCTGGCGGCGCGCCAGTTCGACCTGGACCCGGCCCTGGTGCGCGCCGTCATCCACGCAGAATCGGGCTTCAACCCCCGGGCGCGCTCGGAAAAGGGTGCCATGGGCCTGATGCAGCTGATGCCCGGAACCGCGCGCATGCTGGGCGTGCCCGACGCCAGCGACCCCGTCCACAACATCCGCGGCGGGGTCCGGTATCTGGCGGGTCTGCTGGCCCGCTTCAAGAACGACGTGACACTGGCCACCGCGGCCTACAACGCCGGCCCCGAGGCGGTGCAGAAATATGCCGGCGTGCCGCCCTATGCGGAAACCCAGGTCTACGTGCAGCGGGTCAAGATCCTGCACCAGCGCTACCGGGAGTCCTTGCACGGATGATGGTTGATTTGCTATAAAAAGCAGAGCGCTATGTGCTTATTCCACGAGGTCTGGAGGCCAATTTGACCAAAAACCATTCCGCAGGGCGGACATCTGTTGGCGTGGTCACCGTGGCTGCAGCATCGGTGTCCCACCCAGCGTGGCCAGCAGCATGTCGATGAACACCCGCGTCTTGGCGGGCATCAGCTTGGCGCCGGGAAACACGGCCGACGCCGCCTGACTGGGCAGGCACCAGTCGGGCAGCACCCGCTGCAGCACACCCTGGCGCACCCAGGGCATGGCAAAGAAGTCCGGCACTGCGGCAATGCCGGCCCCGGCACGGATCAGGCCGATCAGCAGCTCGGGCGAGTTGGCCATGATGCGTCCCGGCGGCAGCCCCTCCCACCGCGCGTCACCGCGCTGCAGGTTCCACGCCACGGGCTCACTATGGCCGCCCAGCAGGCGCACTGCGCTGTGCTGTGCCAGATCCTCCGGCGTAGCGGGTTGGCCGTGCTCGGCCAAATAACTTCTGGCGGCGTACAGGCCGCTGGAGAACACGGTGAGCTGGCGCGCCGCCAGCAGGGCGTCGTCGGGCAAACTGCCCATGCGAACCACCACGTCAAAGCCCTCTCCCAGCAGGTCCACCCGGCGTGCCGACAGGTCCAGCTCCAGTGCAATGCCGGGGTGCAGGGTCACAAAGGCTGCCAGCGCCTCGGTCAGCAGCAGGTTGGCAAAGTCGCTGGGCATGGACACGCGCAGGCGCCCGCTGGGGGCGGCCCGGCGTCGCTCGCTCAACGCGGCCACGGCGTCCACCTCGGCCACCACCTGGCGTGCGTGCTCCAGCAGTTGCAGGCCGAACTCGGTCACGGTCTGGCGCCGGGTGGTGCGCAACAGCAGGCGTTCGCCCACCCGCTGCTCCAGCGCGGCAAGGCGGCGTGAGACGGTGGATTTGGGGTAGCCCAGCCGCTCGGCGGCGCGGCTGAAGCTGCCCAGCTCCGCCACGCGGGCAAAGATCAGCAGGTCATTGGGGTCGATGTCGTTGGATGATTGTTCCATAGCGGCAACAATCATATCCATTTGACGGTATTTTCACCGGCATTGTTGAGGAATACAGTTCAACCCATCTGTTGTCCAAACCCGCATCCGAAAGGACTTTCTCCATGTCTTCCAATCCCTTTGATGGCACCACCGTTCAGCAATCCCGCAGCGTGGAGCGCCTGGTGGCCGGCCAGGCCACGTCCGACGGCGCCGGAGTCAAGCTGACACGGGTGCTCACGCAAAACCTGCAGCACCGCCTGGACCCGTTTCTGATGCTGGACGCCTTTGGCAGCGACAACCCCAACGACTACCTGGCGGGCTTCCCCGACCATCCGCACCGCGGCTTCGAGACGGTGACCTACATGATTGCCGGGCGCATGCGCCACGAGGACAGCGCCGGCCACGTCGGCCTGCTGGAGAACGGCGGCGTGCAGTGGATGACCGCCGGCAAGGGCGTCATCCACTCCGAAATCCCGCAGCAGGAGCAGGGCGTGATGGAAGGCTTCCAGCTCTGGCTGAACCTGCCGGGACGCGACAAGATGCAGGACCCCTGGTACCGCGACTTTGCGAACAACGACCTGCCCAAGCGGGTGACGGAGCAGGGCGTGGCCGTGACCGTGATTGCCGGCAGCAGCCACGGCGTGACCGGTGCCGTGACGCGCGACGCAACCCAGCCGCTGTACCTGGACCTGCACTTGCCCGCCGGCTCGCGCTTCGAGCAGCCGCTGCCCGCCGGCCACAACGCCTTTGTCTACGTGTACCGTGGCGAGGTGGCGATTGCCGGCAAGGCGGTTCCTGTGCAGCGCATGGCGATCCTGGCCAACACGCCCGAGGCGGATGGTGTGGTCATCGAGGCCAGTGCGGACGCCCGGGTGCTGCTGATTGCCGGCAAGCCGCTGAAGGAACCCATCGTGCAATACGGCCCGTTTGTGATGAACAGCCAACAGGAGATCTACCAGGCCCTGAACGATTTTCGGGACGGACGCCTGGGTGAGAAAGCCGGCCAGCCGGCATAACAGGAGCCCACCATGACCGAGTTGATCCGTTGGCCCGGGCGCGTGAGCGAGTTGGCCGGTGCGCTCACGGTGCGCCGTGTGTTGCCCGCCGTGGCCCGGCGCGCCGTGGGGCCGTTTGTGTTCTTCGACCATTTCGGCCCGGTGACGCTCCCTGCGGACAGGGACAGCGATGTGGGGGCGCACCCGCACATCGGCCTGGCCACGGTCACCTATCTGTTCGAGGGCAGCTTCCTGCACCGCGACAGCCTGGGCACGGTGCAGGCCATTACACCCGGTGCCATCAACTGGATGACGGCGGGTCGCGGCATTGCGCACAGTGAACGGGTGACGGATGCCGAGCGCGGCCAGCCACGCCGCCTGCATGGCCTGCAACTGTGGGTTGCGCTGCCGCCAGCGCTGGAGGAAACCGAGCCGGCCTTCCAGCATGTGCCGGCTCGCGACATTCCGGCTTTCACCGATGCGGCCGGAGTACAGGTGCGCGTGCTGGTCGGTGCGGCCTTGGGCCACACCAGCCCGGTGCGCACGGCATCACCCACCGTGTACCTGGATGTGCAGCTGCCGCCCGGCTCCTCTTGGACATTGCCCGCCCTCGCACCGGAGCTGGCGGCCTATAGTCCGACGGACAGCCTGTCCATCGACGACCAGCCGGTATCGGCCCAGGAGATGGTGCTGCTGCCGGCTGGCGCCAGTGT
>JAVBYK010000292.1 GCA_030824095.1 bacterium | reverse complement strand
GCAGCGAGATCTTGAATGACCCGGTGAGGTGACTGCTGCGACGGCATTGCCAAAGCGTCCGGCCCGACGATTCCGGGCTCTGTCAATTGGGACTGTATCCCTTGCAGCAGCAGCGGCAGCTCGATGGACAACTGACGCAGTTGCCCTTCGATCTGCTGAGTCGCATGCTGCCGGATCGATTGCTCCAACGCCGCCGCGAGTTCCTGAATGCCATTGGCCCCAATGTTGCCGGCGCTCCCCTTGAGCGTATGCGCCAGGCGTTCGGCATCCCCATATTCCTGGCGTTGCAAATGGTCGCGCAGGGCCACATGGTCAGCCGCGTGACCCGCGACAAACATGC
The DNA here is from genome assembly GCA_030824095.1 of bacterium. Taxonomy (GTDB): domain Bacteria; phylum Pseudomonadota; class Gammaproteobacteria; order Burkholderiales; family Burkholderiaceae_C; genus Allorhodoferax. The sequence goes on along the minus strand of JAVBYK010000292.1, from coordinate 4,185 downwards.
GCAACACGCGCTGGTAGGCCGCCAGTCGTCCGCGAACGACCTTCAGGCCCGCCTTCACGTCAAGACCCGCTACGGTGGCGATTCGCGCCGCCAGCAGCCGATCCGATTCGCGCTTCTGGTCAGAAGTTACTGGCGATTGCCCGTTGTGCAACGCACGCCCTTCTTTGGGCAACCAGTGCAGCAACACCTTGATCAATACGTCGGGATCAACCGGCTTGGCGACATGGTCGTTCATGCCAGCCAGTTTGCAGGCCAGGCGGTCCTCAGCGAAGGCGTTGGCCGTCATGGCAAGAATGGGGGTGACCGCGTGCTGGGGCAGGGCGCGGATGGCACGGGTGGCTTCCAGGCCATCCATGCGTGGCATCTGCACGTCCATCAGGATCAGGTCATAAGGCGTGGTGCCAGCCTTGTCCAGAGCTTCGATGCCATCGACGGCGACGTCCACGGCCAGTCCCATACCGTGCAATAGTTCCAGCGCGACTTCCCGGTTGGTGGCGTTGTCTTCGGCCAACAGGATCCGGGCCCCGGCGTGGTAGTTGCGCAGTTCGGCTTCGCCATCCGGTCCCAGGTCGTCGGTTGTGGCAACGGGCATGATGCCCCGGCCACGCCCCAGTCGGGCCGTGAACCAGAAGGTGCTGCCCTTGCCGGGTTCGCTATGGACCCCGACTTCGCCCCCCATCAGTTCGGCCAGATGGCGGGTAATGGCCAGACCCAGCCCGGTTCCGCCGTACTTGCGGGTGGTGGATGCATCAGCCTGCTCGAAGGTTCGGAAAAGACTGGACATTTGTGATTCGCTGATGCCAATGCCGGTGTCCTGCACTTCGAAGCGCACCACGATCTCGTCAGCCCCGTCTTGCAGCAGGATGGCGCGCAAGGCAATGCTTCCGCGTTCGGTGAACTTGATGGCGTTGCTGGTGTAGTTGAATAGGGCCTGGCGTAGCCGGGTCGGGTCTCCACGCAGCCACATCGGTACGCCGTCCGGGTCCACCACGATGTCGAGCCCCTTGGCACGGGCCTGGTCCGAGATCAACGAGTGAACGTGATCCAGCACGGACCCGAGTGCAAAGTTGGTCTGTTCCAGTTCCAGCTTGCCGGCTTCGATTTTGGAGATGTCCAGGATGTCGTTGATGATCGAGAGCAGGTGGTTGGCCGCCGTGTCAATCTTGCCCAGTCGCTCGGTTTGTTCAGGGGTCGGCTTGCTGCGGCGCAGTAAATGCGTCAGCCCGATGATGGCGTTCATCGGGGTGCGGATTTCATGGCTCATGTTGGCCAGGAACTCACTCTTGGCCCGACTGGCGGCCTCGGCTGTTTCCTTGGCACTGGCCAACTGATCCGTGCGTTTGGCGACCAGCTTTTCCAGCTCATTGGCGCGCTGGCTCTCGGCCTGGCTGAAGTTCAGCAACCGCTCCCGCATCGTGTTGATGGCGGCGCTCAGCACCGACAGCTCGTCCTCCTTGACCGGTTGCATGCGCTTGAGGGCCAGAGCCGGAGCGTCCTGTGCGTGTGACTGGTGCGTTGCGTAGTGGGCGATCTGCTCAATATGGCGACCAATCAGCCGGTAGAAAATGAACAGCATGAAAATGGCCACCAGTGTGATCATCAGGCCATTGGTGAGTAGCAACAGGAACAGGCGGTCAAGGGCGCGTTCGTTGGCACTCTTGTAAGAAGCCGAAACCACCAGCTCGCCAATCGTCTGCAATTGATCCCTGTGCATGCGCTGCAGCGCGAAGGAGCGGGTGATACCCGCCCCAGCCAGCGCCTGGCCATGGCTGAGCAGGGGCTTGCCATCCACCCGGATCTCGGCCATGACAAAGTCGGGTAGACGTGTGATGCCAATCAGTTGGGTCTCCAGGCGCTCCCGATCCATCACCCAGAGATTTTCGACCGCGCTATCCACATAGGCTGCTTCCACCTGTTGCATGCGCTCGTCGATCTGACGCACATCCCGCAAGTGGGTTGTCAGCAGCTCGGTCGCGGTGAGCAGTAGGGCGACCAACGAGCTGAACAGGATCACGTTGCCAGCCAGACGCAGGGCCAACCGACCCGGCCGTATCTCAGGGAAAAACAGCATGGCTCTCAATCGGCAAGAGGTTTCAGGGTTGCGTCGAAGATGCGTTGGTAGCGGCCGTCGCGCTTCATTTTGGCCAACGCCTCTGCCACGCGCGGCACCAGTGCCGCATGTTTCTTGTGCAGGTACATGTACATCTTGGTGCGCACCAGAGGCGGCTCCAGCACCTGTACCTTGATTCCCATTTCACGGGTCTTGACCAAGCCTTGCCAGCGTTCATACAAAGCAACATCAGCACGTCGGGACTTCAGGAGGCCGAACAGTTGATCCACGTCGCGCACCAGCGTGAGTTCCTTTCCCTTGGGCACATTCTGTTCGAACACTTTCCAGCCGATGATGTAGGTGACAACGTAGGGCGAAAGGGACTCCCAACTGTCGGTGACAAAGGGTTCTCCAAGGGTGTAGGCCACGAAATCATTGTCGGCAACTTCCTCGGGTACGCGCATCAGGTTGGGGTATTGCTTTTCCAGCCCAGCCACACGCATTGCCAGGCCATCGTCCACCCCTTCGTTGGCGTTGAGCATGCCGCGCTCCGTGGCTGTGGGGTAGACGATGATCTCGGCCTGCAGCCCGACGTCACGAAACACCGCCACGACCAACTGATCCAGAAACCCGCTGCGCTCCAGGTTCGTATAGGGGGGCAGCACCCCGGTCGAGAGCACGATCTTGTTGCTGGCCTGTGCCGCCGAAAGCCCCAGGCCCAGCGCGGCACACACGGTGAACGAGAGAATGCGAATCACAATCGTGGCAGCAATTGAGCGATGGCCCGGTTCTGCGAGGCTTGCACGTGCCGTGATCATGGTGATCCCCTGTGTCTGGTTGCAAGGTATCCAGTTTATTCCCGGGCTGGAGGAGCGTCCATCTGCGGGCCAGTTCGCGCAACCACCTCATGCGCTGGATCAAGGTATGTGGCTTGTGGAGTGCGTCTTCAAGTGCAATGCCACCTTGGCTTGTCGCAGCCCGATAGGGAAGGCATGCGGGGTCGCAAGAAAAAGAAGCCATCTGGGTTCGGCAGCGCACCACCCTATCTGCCGTTTTGCGCCATGATTCAGGGCACACCATGTTCTTCCCACCCAACATCCAGCCTGGTTCGACACTTCTGCACGCGCCCGCACGCATGGCGTGGGCGTTGATGGTTCTGTGCGTGGTCGCATCTGCCCAGCAGCAAGCCCCACAGGCCGGGCAGTTGTCTGCGGTCACCATCTCGGCCAAGGCCAACCCCAACCCGGTTGAAAAGTCCTACCGCAAGATGCTCAAGGGCCTGGACCTCTTTGCCCGTCAGCACGGCCAGTCGCCCGATGCCGAGCTGCGCTTCAAGCTGCTCCCGCGCAAACGGGGGACCGACATGCAGGCGATCACGCTGGCGGTCGTGGGAGACTCGGTGGACTTCGTGCTGCCCATTGCGGCGGACCATACATTTATCTTGCCGCGCAACGCGTTGGCAGTGCAGGAGGATGCGCAAGTCATACCCAACCGCAGAGCGCTCAGTATGACCTGGCGCACCGACATTCGCACGCCGGGCCTGCCGCCCGATACCCGGCGCCTGGGGGACCTGCGACTGGAGTGCAAGGTGGGCATGGAAGCGGGTCTGATTTCCAACAGCAGCAGCTTTCTTGGCCGGCTCGCCAGTGCGGCATTGGACACCCCCGCATACTGCGACAAGACGGACCCGCTGTACCTGTTCTTTGCCGACCGTCCACTGTTCAGCGTGACCCTGGTTTCGGGGCAGCGCCGGGAAATCCTGGCCATCGACAAGCTCTATGCGAACGCAAGCGACGATCCCGGCCTGCGGGACAACCTGCCTTATTGCGATTGCGAAGTGCTGGTGGACCGCACCTATGTCCTGCCACTGGGCGACCTGAGCTGGCCCGATGACACGCGGGTCGAGTTCGACTACATGGACAGCGAATGATGGCGCACTTCATTGGCAACCACATCGTCCGTGCGGGTCTGGCATTCGTTATCTGCCTGGGTCTGAGCGCCTGCGGCAGCCTGAATGCGGGCGACACAGCGCCACCGTTCCGTGATCCGGCCATGTCCATGCAGGGTGCTTATGACACCATCGTGGTGGGAAAGACCACCCAGGCCGAAGTCCTGGCAGCGCTGGGGCCTGCAAC
>JAVBYK010000211.1 GCA_030824095.1 bacterium | reverse complement strand
GCATCCCTGCACAAGATGCTGCTCGAAGCCATTGCCGACAAGCTGGAGCTGCTGACCTTCCTGGATCTGGATTGGGGCATCGTCAACCGCGTGCTGGAACGCGAGAAGCAGCAGCGCCGCTCCGGCCCGGTGGCCGAGGGCATTCTGCGCGACATTGGCACCGTGTCTTCAAAGATAGGCTGACATCATGGACCAACAAACTGTCGTCAAGTTCTACCAGACCGGCACCTTCACGGTGGGCAACCGCCTGCTTGAACCGGATCAGCGCAGCGTGCAGGCCAACACCGAGCGCAACAACTCGCTGAACTCGGGCCACCGCGCCTGCCAGGGTTGCGGTGAGGCGCTGGGCGCCCGCTACGCTATCGACGCCGCGATGAAGGCCACCAACGGCCAACTGATCGCGGCGAATGCCACCGGTTGCCTGGAGGTGTTCTCCACGCCGTACCCCGAAACATCCTGGCAGATGCCGTGGATCCACTCGCTGTTTGGCAACACCGCAGCCGTGGCCACCGGCATTGCGGCCGCGATGCGCGTCAAGGGTCGTAGCGATGTGCGCGTCGTGGCCCAGGGCGGGGACGGCGGCACCACCGACATCGGCTTTGGCTGCCTTTCCGGCATGTTCGAACGCAATGACGATGTGCTCTACATCTGCTACGACAACGAGGCCTACATGAACACCGGCGTGCAGCGCTCGTCCGCCACACCACCGGCGGCGCGCACCGCCACCACGATGCCGGTCGGCCCCAACCCCGGCAATGTGTTCGGCCAGGGCAAGAACTTGCCGCAGATCGCCATGGCGCACGAGATTCCGTATGTCGCCACCGCCACGGTGGCCGACCTGCGCGACCTGGAATACAAGGTCACCAAGGCCATGTCCATGCACGGTGCGCGCTACATCCACATCTTTGTGCCCTGTCCGCTGGGTTGGGGTGCGGCCTCGCACGACACCATCCGCCTGGCGCGCCTCGCCCATGAGAGCGGCTTCTTCCCGGTGTACGAGGCCGAGCGCGGCGAAGTGACGGGCTCGTCCAAGATCCGCCACCAGGTTCCGGTCGAAGACTTCCTGCGGCCACAAAAGCGCTTTGCGCATCTGTTTGGCAAGGAGCCAGACACCGCCACCATCGCCCGCCTGCAAGCCATGGCCGACCGCAATATCCGCCGCTACAGCCAGTTGGAAACAGCCGCCTGAGCTGGCAAGGAGACCACCATGCAAAAACCATTTGCCATCACGCTGGACGTAGGCTCCTCGCTGGCCAACCACACCGGTTCCTGGCGCAATTCGCGTCCGGTGTATCTGGACCGCCTGCCACCGTGCAACCACCAGTGCCCAGCCGGCGAGAACATCCAGGCCTGGCTGTTCCATGCGGAGTCTGGCAACTACGAACAGGCCTGGCGCACGCTGGTGGAGGACAACCCGTTCCCCGCCATCATGGGCCGCGTCTGCTACCACACCTGTGAAGGGGCCTGCAACCGTGGCAAGCTGGATGCGCCAGTGGGCATCAACTCGGTCGAGCACTTCCTGGGTGACCAGGCGATTGCCAAGGGCTGGAAGTTTGCACCGCCCGCGCTGGCCAGCGGAAAGAAGGTGCTGGTCGTCGGTGCCGGGCCATCCGGGCTGTCGGCCGCCTACCACCTTGCGCGCATGGGCCACCAGGTTACGGTGCAAGAGGCCGGCCCACTGCCCGGCGGCATGATGCGTTTTGGCATTCCGCAATACCGCCTGCCGCGCACGGTGCTGGATTCCGAGGTGCAACGCATCGTCGATCTGGGGGTGCGCATCGAATACAACTGCAAGGTCTCCAACGTGCTGGAGTCGCAGAAGCAGGGCGGTTTTGATGCCGTGTTCCTGGCGGTTGGCGCCCACATTGCCAAGCGGGCCTTCATCCCGGCAGGCGACTCGGCCAAGGTGTTGGACGCCGTGTCGGTGCTGCGCTCCATGGAGGGTGAAGACAAACCCATGCTGGGCCGCCGCGTCGTGGTTTATGGGGGCGGCAATACTGCCATCGATGTGGCCCGTACCGCCAAGCGCCTGGGTGCGACCGAGGCCATCATCGTCTACCGGCGCAATCGCGAGAAGATGCCGGCGCATGACTTTGAGGTGGAAGAGGCCTTGCAGGAAGGCGTGCTGATCAAGTGGCTGTCCACGATCAAGCAGGCCGGTGAATCCTCCATCACCGTGGAGAAGATGGCGCTGGACGACAAAGGCTTTCCCCAGCCCACGGGTGAGTTTGAGACGCTGGAGGCTGATTCCGTCGTGCTGGCACTGGGCCAGGATGTGGACCTGTCGCTGATCGAGGGCGTGCCGGGCCTGGCGGTGGAAGACGGTGTGGTCAAGGTCGATGCCAACATGATGACGGGTTATGCCGGCATCTTCGCCGGGGGCGACATGGTGCCCGCCGAGCGCAATGTCACGGTGGCTATCGGCCACGGCAAGAAGGCGGCACGCAATATCGACGCGTGGCTACAGGGCAGCACCTACACCCCAGTCGAGAAACATGAACTGGCCAGTTTTGACAAGCTCAACACCTGGTACTACAGCGATGCACCCAAGACCATGCGGCCCATGCTGGACATCATCCGCCGCAAATCCACCTTTGAAGAGGTGCAAGGCGGTCTGGACGAGACCAATGCCTTGTTTGAAGCCAGGCGCTGCCTGTCCTGTGGCAATTGCTTTGAGTGCGACAACTGCTATGGCGTGTGTCCCGACAACGCGGTGACCAAAAACGGGCCGGGCAAGGGCTTTGATTTCAAGTACGACTACTGCAAGGGCTGCGGCATTTGCGTGGCCGAGTGCCCTTGTGGCGCCATCAAAATGGTGCCGGAGGACATTTGAGTCATCTGTCATCTGACTTGCGGATAATCAAGGATTTGCGCTGGAGTTTGCATGTCCCCTTCACCCATACGCCGCATTGCCATTTGTACCGGCGGCGGCGATGCGCCTGGCCTCAATGCCGTGATCCGCTCGGTGGTGGTTGCGGCCATCAATCGGGGCTGGGAGTGCTACGGTATCCGCGACGGTTTTAATGGCATCCTGTTTCCCGAGCGCTATGTCGAAGGCGGCGTTTTCCGCCTGACCCGCGAGCGCGTACACGACATCGGCCACCTGGGCGGCACCATTCTGGGGACCACCAACAAAGGCAATCCCATTCACTTCCCGACCCGCATGCCCGATGGGACGATTGGCGAAGTGGACCGCTCCGACGAGATCCTGCAGTACTTTGCACTCAAGGAACTTGATGCCCTGGTGTCGATTGGTGGCGACGGGTCCCTGACCATTGCCGACGCGCTGCACAAGAAGGGGCTGCGTGTGGTGGGTGTGCCCAAGACCATCGACAACGATCTGGACAAGACCATGACCACCTTCGGTTTCGACACGGCGGTGGCCTTTGCCACCGAGTGCCTGGACCGCCTGCACAGCACGGCCGAAAGCCACCAGCGCGTGATGGTGGTGGAAGTCATGGGCCGCTATGCCGGCTGGATCGCGTTGCACAGCGGCATAGCCGGCAATGCGCATGCCATCCTGATGCCGGAGATTCCGTTTGACCTGGACCGCGTAGCCGACCTGATTCACCACCGGGATGCCGATGGGCACCTGTATTCCGTGGTGGTGGTGGCCGAGGGCGCTGCGCCACGGGACGGCCATACCGAACTGCAGGCTCCGGCCGAAATCGGTCACGCCGAGCGACTGGGCGGCATTGGCGAGCGCGTGGCCAAGGCCCTGCAGGAGCGCACCGGCAAGGACACCCGCGTGGTGGTGCTGGGACACCTGCTGCGTGGTGGCAGCCCCACCTCATTTGACCGTCTGGCCGCCATGCGCTTTGGTGCAGCAGCGGTCCGCGCGCTGGACGAAGGCCTTTCGGGCGTCATGGTGGCGCTGGCCTTCCCGAACGTGAACTACATTGCACTGGAAGAAGTGGCGGGGCGCATGAAGGCGGTCCCCATGGACAGTGACACCCTGCAAACCGCGCGCGATCTGGGCATCTGCCTGGGCGACTGACCCGTTGCGTCGCACACATCAACGTCTTATCCGGAGAACAATAACCATGAGCGAACTCTCACCTGCAGAACAAGCCCTGCGCGAAGCAGCCCGCGAATACCACCGCACCCCGACCCGTGGCAAGATTTCGGTCACACCGACCAAGCCGCTGTCCAACCAGCGCGACCTGTCGCTGGCCTATTCGCCCGGCGTGGCCTACCCCTGCCTGGACATCCAGGCCGATCCGTCGCTGGCGGTGGAGTACACGTCGCGCGGCAACCTAGTGGGCGTGATCACCAACGGCACAGCGGTGCTGGGCCTGGGCAATATCGGCCCGCTGGCCGGCAAGCCGGTGATGGAGGGCAAGGGCTGCCTGTTCAAGAAGTTTGCGGGCATTGACGTGTTCGACATTGAACTGGCCGAGAACGATCCCGACAAGCTGGTCGAGATCATCGCCGCCATGGAGCCCACGCTGGGCGGCATCAACCTGGAAGACATCAAGGCGCCCGAGTGCTTCTACATCGAGAAGAAGCTCAGCGAACGCATGGGCATTCC
>JAVBYK010000480.1 GCA_030824095.1 bacterium | reverse complement strand
TGTCATTCCGGTGTCATACTTCGAAGTCAGCGCAGGCCGATTGCGCGAAACCTTTGACGCCCGAGCATGCCCGACATTCCTGCCTTTTCCAACACCCGATCCATGCTGTCCACCGGTGCTTTGCGCGTCTCGGACACGCTGGGGCGGTTTGAGCTGCGCAAGATACTGGGACAGGGCGCGCAGTCCACGGTCTGGCTGGCCTTTGATCCCCGTCTGGAGCGGGAAGTGGCGATCAAGGTCATGCGCCCGGGCAACGGCTCCGACGCACAGGCCGTGGCACAGTGGCTGGATGAGGCCCGCAGCGTGGGGCGGGTCAAACACCCCAATATTGTTCCGGTATATGAGGCCGATATTCAAGACCAACAACCCTATCTGGTGTTTGAGTACATCGCTGGCAAGACGCTGGGCGAAATAGTCAAACAGCGCGGACCCATGAACCCACACGAGGCAGTGGCGCTGATGATGGATGTGCTGGATGCGGTTGCCGTGGCCCATGCCGCGGGCGTGATTCACCGTGACCTGAAACCGTCCAACGTTTTGGTGGACAGCGCCGGTCGGGCCCGTGTCATGGATTTCGGCATTGCGGCGCGCATCCAGGACCGCAACCAGGCGGATGCGGTTACGCCCAGTGGTGGCACTGTCGGTTACCTGTCCCCGGAGGCCGCCAACGGGGCTGCGCCAGCCCCCTCCATGGATATCTTCTCGGCTGGCGTGGTGCTGGCGGAGCTGCTCATGGGCCGGCCCCTGATCGAGGAGCGTGACCCCTATCGCGCCGTTTACCGGGTTGTGCACGAGCAATTGACGTTGCCGGTCGATGTGCATCCGGACGTGGATGACAGCCTGCGCGCCATCGTCGCGCGGGCACTGGCACGCGACCCCGGCTTGCGCTTTCCAACGGCGCGTGCCTTTCTGAGTGAGCTGGAGCTATGGGCCAAACCCGACGCCACGCTGGCTCCGGCGGAGATCGGTGGCAGTAGCAGTACGCTGGACTTTCTGCTGCGTCGCATGCGGCACAAGAGCGATTTTCCCGCGTTGTCGGATTCCGTGGTCCGTATCCAGAGCATGGCCACTTCGGAGACCGAGAGCGTCAATAGCGTGACCAACGAGATTCTCAAGGACGTGGCACTGACCAACAAGTTGCTGCGCATGGTCAACAGCGCCCACTACGCGCACCGCGGCAGCATCAACACCGTGTCGAGGGCCGTCAATCTGGTCGGGTTCAATGGAATCCGCAATATGGCCCTGAGCCTGGTGCTGCTGGAACACATGCAAGACAAGGCCCATGCGGCGCAATTAAAAGAGGAATTTCTGCGCTGCCTCATGGCAGCCTCCATCGGTGGTGAGTTGTGTCCCGTGGCGGGTGAGGGTGAAGAAGCCTTTATTGGAGCGATGTTCCAGAATCTCGGGCGCTTGCTGGTGCAGTTCTATTTTCCCGAAGAGGCCAGTCAGATCCGCAGTTTGGTGCAGTCCCAACGCGAGCCGCAGACGGAAACCCAAGCTTCCATCAGTGTCCTGGGTCTCAGCTTAGAAGATCTGGGTTTGGGCATTGCCAAGGCCTGGGGCTTGCCGCAAAGTATGCAGCGTTGCATGCGCAAGCCACTGGGTGGGGTTCCGATCCGTGCACCTATGGACGCGGGTGAGCGCATCCGCTGGATCGCCATGGCATCCAACGAAATCGCCGATGTGCTGTTGCACTCGGAGCAGAAAGACGTGGATGCGCGTGTCCAGGCAGTGACGCGCAAATACGCACCGGCGATGGGGGTGAGCTCCAAAGATGTGCAGGGCGCCACACTTAGCGCCCGCAAGAAGCTCATAGAGTTGGCCGTTGCCATGGAAATCCGGGTCAAACCGGGCTCGGCAGCTGCAAAGCTACTCACTGTGCCCGATGTGATCATCGATAGCATCGCACCGGAACGGGAAACGGGCGGGGAGAATGGCCTGGCTGCGTTTGAGTTGCATGCCACGAGTACCGCAGTCATGGACGCGGCGGGCCATGTACCGCGCAAGGACTTGCGCGTGACCGAAACCCTGACCGCAGGCATACAGGACATCACCAATGCCATGGTCGAGGACTTCAAGCTCAGTGATGTCCTGCGGATGATTCTGGAAACCATGTTCCGGGCCATGCATTTCGACCATATTATTTTCTGCATGCGCGATGCCAAGACCGAGACCATGACAGGGCGGTTTGGTCTGGGTGATGGGGTGGAGGTGCATGTCAAAGGCTTCAAATCGCCACTCAAAGCTCCCACGCCGGATCTGTTTGCAGTCGTCTGCAACAAGGGCACCGACACCATGATCAGCGACGCCAGCGAGCCGCGTCTGGCCCAGCGCCTGCCATCGTGGTACCGCACAGGCTTGAATGCACCCACGTTCCTGCTGTTGCCGCTGGTGATCAAGGGAGCGCCGTTTGGGCTGATCTATGCAGACAAGAAACAGCGCGGCTCGTTGGAGCTGGACGAAAAGGAATTGTCCCTGCTGCGCACGCTGCGCAACCAGGCGGTCATGGCGTTCAAACAATCCAATTGATGGGTATCGACCAAATGGGTGTCAACAAGAGCACTGCCAATTCGGATTCGGACCAGCCGGTCAAGGTTCAGGGGCGGATTGAATACCGTGTTGAAGGGCGGATACTGCGCACGAAGGCGGTTGGCCCATTCAACACCGAGCTGGTCGCGGCCATACCGCAGACCATCGGGGAGCTGATTGGCAAGCTGGTGCTGCAGGGCAAGTGGGGCCAGATCATCGTGTTTCATGGCAGCGCATTTGGCACCGATACGGCCATGCGCGAGTTTGGCGCCTATCTCCAGTCGCGCTACCGTGACCCACAGACCAATCCCGTCACCGCGCTGGTGTTTCGGCCGGAGATAGAAGACGGACCCCGCATGGCGCCCCAGTATCTCCAGTGTTACCAGGACGCCGGCATTGAGAGTGAAGTTTTTGAGGACTACTCATCGGCCGTGCAATGGGTGCAGTCGCGCATCAGCCAGACGTCCGAGCATCTGGAGTGGAAAGACCACTACCGGATTGGCGACGCGGCCATTGACGAACAGCACCAGGAGCTTTTCAAACGCGCGGCCAACATCATTGCGGCGATATCCCATCAGGGCCAGGCCCTGGGTGTGATCCGTCTGTACCAGTACACGCGCACCCACTTCTCGCATGAGGAGGAACTGATGCAACGCATTGGCTACCCCGGCTACGAGGCGCATTGCCAGATGCACTTGAAGCTGATTGCCAGGCTGGACGAGATTTCGCTGCGAATCTCCAGTGGCAACCTGATCAAGGCGGAGCTGGAAGAATTCATTTCCCAATGGCTGCTTGAGCATATCGCCACCGAAGATACCAAGCTGGCCGCCTTCGTAAAGGCGACGCAGTAGCCTAGCGGGTCAGGCGGAATCAATCTGGCTGGACAGCTCCAGCCACCGGTCTTCCAACTGGGCCAGTTCGTCGTTGACCGTCTTCAGGCTGCGACCGATTTCGGCAATTTCCGATGGGTGCGGGTTGGTGGACAGGCGGCCCTCCAGGGCGGCTCCTTCACCATTCAACACGGCCATGCGGTCCTCCACGTCCTGCAATTCCTTCTTGACCTTGGGGGATGTGCTGCCCTTGGCCTTGGGTTTGACTGGCTCAACGGGTGCCACCACTTTGGCGGGCGCTTTTGCCGCCTCCTTGGCCTCTTCGCGCTGGCGCTTGGCCTCGTCCAGCAGGTAGCGCTGGTAGTCGTCCAGGTCACCGTCAAACGGTTCCACACCGCCGCGCGACACCATCCAGAACTCGTCGCAGACAGCGCGCAGCAGCGCACGGTCGTGGCTGACCAGCATTACCGTGCCTTCGAACTCATTGAGCGCCATGGACAGCGCCTCGCGCGTGGCCAGATCCAGGTGGTTGGTGGGCTCGTCCATCAGCAGCAGGTTGGGGCGTTGCCAGACCAGCATGCACAGGACCAGGCGAGCTTTCTCGCCGCCGCTCATGCTGCCCACGGCCTGCTTGACCATGTCGCCGCTGAAATTGAAGGTGCCCAGGAAACTGCGCAAATCCTGCTCACGGGTCTGCTGGCCAGCGATCTTGCCGGCGGCGGTCATGTCCTTGACCAGACGGATCATGTGTTCCAGCGGATTGTCAGCCGGGCGAAGCACGTCCAGTTCCTGCTGGGCGAAGTAGCCAATATTCAGACCCCGGCCTTCGGTGATCTCGCCGTCCAGAATCGCCAGGTCTCGCGCGATCGTCTTGACCAGTGTGGATTTGCCCTGGCCGTTGGCGCCCAGAATGCCGATGCGCTGGCCGGCCAGAACCGACTTGTTGATGTTGCGCACGATGACGGTAGGTGGCGTGCCCTCGGGCGCGTCCTCGGGTGCGGGATAGCCCACGCTGATGCCGGACATGGACAGCATGGGGTTGGGCAGGTTGGCCGGTTCCTTGAATTCGAAGGTGAAATCGGCCTCGGACAGCAGCGGCGCAATCTTCTCCATGCGATCCAGCGCCTTGACCCGGCTTTGCGCCTGCTTGGCCTTGCTGGCCTTGGCCTTGAAGCGGGCGATGAACTTCTGCAGGTGGGCAATCTTGTCCTGCTGCTTGGCGTAGGCGTTTTGCTGCAGCTCCATCTGCTCGGCACGCATGTC
>JAVBYK010000355.1 GCA_030824095.1 bacterium | reverse complement strand
ATGCGCCTGTGCTAAGGTCTGCGGCTTGTCTTTTTTGACTTCCAGGAAACCATGAAACGACTACTTCTCACCGCGGGCCTGTTGCTCTCGTCGGTGCTGCTACAAGCGGCGCCGGTCACGGTCAAAGGCTACACCCATGTCAAAACCGTGGGCACCATCGACGAGTACACCCTGCAGTCCAACGGTCTGCAGGTGCTGCTCATGCCGGAGCACTCCAGCCCGACGCTGACCTTCATGGTCACCTACCGGGTGGGCTCGCGCAACGAGGTCACCGGCACCACTGGCGCCACGCACATTCTGGAGCACCTGATGTTCAAGGGCTCCAAAAATCACACCCGCGAGAAGGGCAACAACGTCGACCAGTTGCTGGAACGCACCGGCGCCAAGTACAACGCCACCACCTGGCTGGACCGCACCAACTACTACGCCAACATGGGCAGCGAACACCTAGCCACCGTAATGGGCATGGAAGCCGACCGGATGCGCAACCTGCTGCTGCGCGATGAGGATCGCAAGCCTGAGATGACCGTGGTGCGCAACGAGTTTGAGCGCGGCGAGAACTCGCCCATCCAGGCCCTGTACAAGGAGATCTACCAGACCGCCTTCGTGGCCCACCCCTACCACCACAGCACCATTGGCCACCGCAGCGATATCGAGAAGGTGTCCATCCAGAAGCTGCGCGAGTTTTACGACACTTTCTACTGGCCCAACAACGCCACCATCACCATCATTGGCGATTTCGACGCGGCCCAGGCGCTGGCGCTGGTGAAGAAGTCGTTTGGTGTGTACCCGCGTTCGCCCAAGCCCATCCCCGAGATGTACACCGAGGAGCCCGCGCAGAATGGTGCCCGGCGCACCATCGTCAAGCGCCCGGGTCAGTTGGGTGTGGTCGCCGTGGCCCACAAGGTGCCCGCTGCCACGCACCCCGACTTTGCCGCCGTGCAGCTGATGAGCGCCATCCTGTCCGATGGCAAGAACAGCCGCATGTACAAGGCGATCACCAACAAGAACCTGTCCACCGGGGTGGAGGGCGAACTGGGCATCTTCCACGATCCCAGCATGCACATCGTGTTTGCCCCGCTGGCGCCTGGCGCCAAGCATGACGAGGTGGAGGCGATCATCAACCAGGAGATCGAGCGCCTGAAGAAAGACGGCGTGACCGAGACCGAACTGAAAGCCGCCGCCGCCAAGACCGCTGCGGATGCGGCCTTCAAGCTCGATGGCTCGTTCGGCATTGCCGGCAACATCAATGAGTACATTGCCGCCGGCGACTGGACGCTGTTCTATTCCCTGGATGAAGCCGCGAAGAAGGTCACCGTGGCCGACATCCAGCGCGTGGCGCAGAAGTATCTGGTGGAAGATTCCAGCACCACCGGCTGGTTTGTGCCGACCACGGCCGGTGCGGCCGCTCCCGTTGCGTCGGCCAAGGCCGGCTTCAAGGACACGCTGTCCGATGGCCCCTACTACTACCGCGATCCCCGCCTGAACGCCGGCACACAGCCCGCCATGGCGGCGGCTAAGGATGCTGGCGGCGGCGTGGCCGCGGCGGATGGCGGCAGCAAAATCGCACCCAATGCCCAGCGCAGCAAGCTTGCCGGCATCGACGTGATTGCCTACCCCACCGGCGTGAAGGACGTGGTGACGCTGCGCGCCTCGCTGCCCGCAGGCCGCGCACTGGGTGCCAAGGGCAACCCGGCCATTCCGGTGCTGACCGGCATGCTGCTGGACCAGGGCACCAAGACGCAGGACAAGTTCGCCATTGCCGAGAAGCTGGAATCCGTGGGCGCGGCGATCAGCTTCCGCGTGGGCACCGATGTGCTGGACATCAGCGCCCGTTCGCTGAAGAAGGACGCGCCCCTGGTGTTGGGCCTGATTGCCGAGCAGCTGCGCACACCAGCGTTCTCGCCGGAAGAGTTTGCCAAGGCCAAGAAGCAGATGGCAGGCGGTATCAAGCGCAGCCTGGAGAGCACGGACTTCCGCGCCTCCGACGCCTTCAACCGTGCCGTCTACCCCCTGGGTCACCCCAACCGCAGCGTCGCGCCCGATGACATGCTGGCCGCCATCGAATCCGCCACGCTGGAGGACGTTCTGACCTTCCACCAGGCCAACTATGGCCCAGCCGGCATGAAGCTGGTGCTGGTGGGCGATCTGGATCTGCCTGCTTTGCAGGGGGAAATCAACCGCGCCTTCTCCGGCTGGAGTGGTGGCAAGGACGTGGTGCGCGCGACGCAGCCCGCAGCCGCCACCGTGGCGGGCAAGCTGGATGTGGAAATGCCGGGCAAAACCAGCGTCTCCGTGGTGATGGGTCAGTCCAGTGGCCTGCGTTACAGCGACCCCGACTACCAGGCCCTGCGCGTGGCCACCGCCATTCTGGGCAGTGGCTTCACCGGGCGCCTGATGGCCAATGTGCGCGACAAGGAAGGCCTGACCTACGGCGTGGGAGCTGGCCTGGGCAATGACATGTTCAACGATGGCGACTGGCGCATCTCCGCCACCTTTGCCCCCGGCCTGTTGGACAAGGGCATTGCCTCCACGCAGCGCCAGCTCAAGCTCTGGTTTGACGCAGGCGCCACGCCCACCGAGATCAGCCAGCGCAAGAGCAACCTGATTGGCGAGTTCAAGGTGAACCTGGCCACTACCGGCGGCATGGCTGGCGCCCTGCTGGGCGCGGTCAGCCGCGGCTATGACGTGAGCTGGCTGGACGAGTTTCCGGCCCGGGTCAACGCACTGACCAATGAGCAGGTCAACGCGGCGATCAAGAAGTACCTCAAGCCCGAGTCCATGGTGCTGATCAAGGCTGGGACCCTGGCCCCGGCAGCTGCTAGCAAGTAAGAAATCGCTTCAATGCGCTATGAATAAAATAGCGCATTGATCAGTATTGACGAGGGCTAGAGGCCAATTTGGCTTAAAATCATATTTTCACCAAGCAATTGCTTGCTGAAAATAAATAAATTTGGTATTGTCGGCGCATGCAACCAGACGCCGTGCCGACCGATTCCGAAACTGCGCCCAAGCGCGCGCGCGGGCGACCCCGCAAAACCGTGGACGAGCGCGATGACGGCAACCGCCGTC
This sequence comes from bacterium, assembly GCA_030824095.1. Lineage (GTDB taxonomy): Bacteria > Pseudomonadota > Gammaproteobacteria > Burkholderiales > Burkholderiaceae_C > Allorhodoferax. The sequence continues at coordinate 1,569 of JAVBYK010000355.1, read as the reverse complement.
AGGCGCTGCTCGCCGCCGCCGGCCATCTGTTTCGCCAGAAGGGCTTTGCGGCCACCACCACGCGTGACATCGCCGCGGCGGCCGACATGCAAAGCGGCTCGCCGTTCTACCACTTCAAAAGCAAGGATGCGCTGCTCTACGCCGTCATGGAAGAGGGCATGCGCTCGGCATTGGCACGCCAGCGTGCGGCGGCGCAAACACCCGGCTACGCCAGCCTGACACCGGCACAGCAGTTGCGCATGCTGGTGGGCGCGCATTTCGAGGTGCTGCTCGGCCCGGGCAGCGACTTTGTGCCGGTGATGCTGTACGAATCGCGCTCCCTGCCGCTGCGCCAGCGCAAGTCATTGGGGCTGCTGATTGCCGAATACGAATCCCTGTGGCTGCCGGTGCTCACAGCACTGCATGAACGCGGCGAACTGCGCGCGCCGGTTCGGTTGGCGCGGCTGCTGATCCTGGGTGCACTGAACTGGTCGGTGCAATGGTTTGACCCGAAGAAGGGCGCGTCGCTGCAGGAGCTGACCGATGCCGCCATGGCTTTATTCCTGAAGGAATCCTGATGTCATATGGTTCTGTATTTGCCCCCGGTCTGTTCGCGGGCAAGGTCATCATCGTCACCGGCGGCGGCTCCGGCATCGGGCGCTGCACGGCGCATGAGCTGGCCGCCCTGGGCGCCCATGTGGCACTGGTCGGGCGCAAGCTGGAGAAACTGCAAGCGGTTGCCGGCGAAATCACCGCCGACGGCGGCAGGGCCAGCTACCAAGTGTGCGATATCCGCCAGGAAGAGGCCGTGCGCCAGACCGTCACGTCTGTGCTTGCCGCCCAGGGGCACATCGATGGCCTGGTCAATAACGCCGGCGGCCAGTTCATGACGCCGCTGGAGGCCATCAGCGCCAAGGGTTGGGAGGCGGTGGTCAACACCAACCTGACCGGCGGCTTCCTGATGGCGCGCGAATGCTACCTGCAAGGCATGGCTAAGACTGGCGGGGCCATCGTCAACATCGTTGCCGATATGTGGGGCTCCATGCCCGGCATGGGGCACAGCGGTGCGGCCCGGGCTGGCATGGTCAGCTTCACCGAAACCGCGGCATTGGAGTGGGCGGCCAAGGGCGTGCGGGTGAATGCGGTGGCGCCGGGCTACATCGCCTCCAGCGGCATGGACAACTACCCCGTGGAAATGGCGCCCATGATCCGCGAGATGGCCAAGACCATACCGACCGGGCGCTTTGGCACCGAGGCCGAGACGGCGGCGGGCATTGTGTTTCTGTTGAGTCCTGCAGCGTCGTTCATCAGCGGTACCACCCTGCGCATCGACGGTGCGCGTCCGCAGGCCCGCGCCGGCTACCCCATGCGCGTGCCGGACGCGACGGTGCAGGCGCGCGATGCCGTCAAACCGTTCAATGGTTTTCACCGGGCCCACACGCCCAAAGTCTTTCAAGTCTGAGATACCAAAATGCAATTCACCCACGAACACCTGGAAATCCAGAAGACCCTCAAGCGCTTCATTGAGGCCGAGATCAACCCTCATGTGGAAGAGTGGGAGGAAGCCGAGCAGTTCCCCGCACATGAAGT